>DASZPH010000001.1:0-28493 GCA_035550375.1 Pirellulales bacterium
ATCCCGACCCGGCACCTCCGCCAACTGGGTCTCGTCAGCCTCCTTGAGGAATCGCAACGTCTGGCGTGTTCAAACTGAACCGCCGTATACGGAACCGTACGTACGGTGGTGTGGGCGGACGGGGGCGGCAACGCCCCCTCCCGACCCGATGCGCCGCCACCCAGCAACGCACCTGATGTCCCACTACCGGCGGCGGCTGTCGGCTCAGTCGTGCGCCTCAAAATACTCGTCGGAAGCAAGGAAGCCGGCCACCACGTTCTCGTTGTTCATGCCGTGCTCGAATTGATTCACCCAGAAGCTCACCTCACTGGGTACCGGCTCTCGATTGAGATAAGTCAGGTAGTCGTCGCGCACGATGATCCCTTCGTGCTCCGCGCTGGCGGCGAAGCCCAGGGCAACCAGGGCGCGATTCTCGCCGCCCGTCAGGGCGTTCACCCAGAACGCTTCCCCGGCCGTCTCGGGCGCGCGGCCGAGCAAGTCGAAGTACATGTGGTCGACGAACAACTGGTTTGTACCCCCGCTGTGCTCGAAATACTCGGGTGAGCCGATGAAGTCGGCTTCGAGTCGCTCGAGGGTGAGCCCGTTCTGCATCGCGCTCAACCAGAAGGCCAGGCCCGGATCGTCGGGATCGCGCCCCAGGAAATGTTCGTAGGCTTGCGTGATAAGGTTGTCCAGATACTCGGCACTGTGCGTGAGCGTAAGGGCAACGGCCGCTCGGGGCGCGCCCCCCTGGAGCAAGTGCACGAAGAATTGCAGAGACGACTGATCGACGGAGCGCTGGAGCACATCTTCAAACGCGCTGCCGACAAACAGGTTGTCTGGCGGCGGGTTGCCAACCACGACCACGGAATGCACCACCGTCGAGGCGCCTCCCTCGTCGGTGACGGTAACGCTGACGTGGTATCGGCCTGCCATCGTATAGCTATGGCTGCCGGCAACGCCGATCGTATTGCCGCTGACGCTCACCGCGCCCGTCGTAGTCGCCGTGCCGTCGCCCCAGTCGATCGTCGCCGTGTAGTCGGCCGCGGCTTCCGCGCCGCCCGTGTCGGTTACGGAGGCGATTTGCAGGTTGTTGACGGTCAGGCTTTGCTGCAGGGGCACGTTGATTCCCGCCGCCACCAGCGGCGCGTCGGCCACCTGCGCGCTGGCGGTGGACGAGACCGTGTGGCTGCTTTTGTCAGAAACGGTGACCGTCACCGTTTCGGTTCCTTCCTCGGCGTAATCGTGATGGCCGAGCACCAGGAAGCCGCCGTTTCCGGTGGCGGTGACCGTCCCTGTCGAACTCGTGCCGTCGCCCCAGTCGATCGCCGTTGTGAAGTCGCCCGCAACGGCGCCCGCCGCCGCGGCTCCCAAGGCGGCGACCGCCCCCGTGAACGTCGTCCCTTCGGTGGCCTGAATGACGCCGCCGGTGATGACAAGAGGTTTGGCGATTGTGGCCGGCTGCAGGCTGCCAAGCAGCCCGTGGATGCCGAGGATTCCGCCCGTGCCACGGCCGCTGACAGCCACGGTGCCGTTGCCCACCACGTTCAGGTCGAAGACGATAAGCTGGGCCTGAATACTGTCGTCGAGGTCGTTCAGCACCGTGAGCTGCCCGTTTCCCGAGATCTCTGCCGTGGCGCTGGGGGCATAGATGATTCCCTGCACGGTGATCGATCCTTGGCCGTCGACGGTCAGGGGCGAACCGGCCCCGGGTGCCTGAAAGAGAGCGATTCCCTTGTAGCTGCCGCTTGTCGGGCCGGACAGATTAAGACTGCCGTGTCCGGTGACGTGGATCCCCTGGTTGGCGTTGAGCGGACTGTTGAAGATCATCACGCCGCTACCGACCACGGTGGCTCCGCCCGATATACTCAGCCCTCCTCCCTGGAGGATGTAAATGCCGGGCATCAAGAAGACGGATGCCTGCCCGGAGACGTCGATGCCTCCCGTGTAGACGCCCGGCCGCAGGGTAACGTGGCTGTGATCGCTGATGTGCATGGACTGGAATTGGGCTAGCCCGGTAATCGAAGGCGCCTGTAGCGAAGCAAAAGGATTGGCGACCAGCGAGGCGCCGGCCTCGATCAAGCCGCTGATGTTCGCGTTGCCGTTGGTGCTCGTTGAGCCGACCACATCGATCGTGCCAGCCGCAACCTGGGCGTTGCCGCTAGCCGTGATCGCCGAGGAGCTGCTGCTGTCGACCGCCAGCGTGCCGCCGCCCGACACGGCCACGTTCGCGTTGCCGACCACGGTCAGCGCGCCGGGATTCGAGCTTTCGAGCACGATGAGCGAAGGATCGCTGCTCGTCGTCGAACTCGTGCTGCCGTTTGGGGCTGATGTGAAATAGAGTGTGTCGCTGCTGCCAGCCGTGCTGCCGCTGCCGAACGTCAGGCCGAGCAGGTGGTTGACGACGAGCGGCGTGCCGTTCGGATTCGTCAGCTCTCCGCTGCTGTTCGTCCCCGTGGTGACCAGGGCGCCGGTTGTCGCATTCAGGGCCGTGATATGTCCGTCGCCGAAATTGCCGACTAGCAGGTCCCCGCCAAAATCTCCGAAGCCGTCGGGAGCCAGCGCGAGTCCCCAGGGAGCGTTGAGCGAGGTGCCTGCCGACCATGTCGCGGCCGGTAGCGTGCCGCCGTTGAGCAAGCCGCCCAGTGAGTAGGCGTCGACAAACCCGCCCGTTGTCGCCAGCAAGCGTACGCCGCTTGGCCCGGCGCCGTTGTTCTCTCCGTCGTCCGAATCGTTGTCCTCGTTGCCACCCTTGTGTCCCTGGTGCCCGTGTTCGCTATTGCCGTTTCCGTTGCCTTGGCCGTTTCCGTTACCGTTGCCGGGAGCCTCGTCCTGCGGACCTTGATTGCTCTGATCGCTGTCGTCCTGGTCGTTGTCGCTACTGCTTGTGCCGCTCGTCGTGTACTTGGCGTACGTGACGTAAAGTTGGTCGTTGATCACCTGCACGCCGAACGGCGAATAGCCGGGGTGGGCGTTGGCCGCCAGCGAGGTTACCAGGTTGAAGTTGGTGTCGAACACGTCGACGGTGCCGTTCTGGAAATCGGCGGCGAACAAATACGTCGTCCCGCCAACGGTGCCGATCGCCAGGCCCGTGTACACCGCGCCGTCGACCTGCGCGGCCAACTGTGCCAGCGTCGAGGTCGCGCCGGCCAGGCCGCCGTTGGCCGAGTCGAAAATGACCTGAGAGGAACCGGTCGATCCGTCCGGGCTGGTCACGCTGAAGCCGCCAGACCCGTTGGCGACTTCGCCGGTCGGCAGTCCTCCGGGCACCTGGACCACAAGTGCGTCCTTGGCGAACGGCTTTCCGTTGACGTCGCCCGAATAGATCGTGGCGACGCTCGAACCGCTGTCGGCCACCCAGAAGTTGCCGTCCGGCGCGACGGAGATGCCCCAGGGAGCGACGAGCTTTGGATCTTGAATAAGCGCGGTGCCGGCCTGGTCGGAAACGAGGTTCATTTGCATGTAGCCCGTAAGCAGGTTGCGCGCTTCGAGCGTTTCGGCCTCGCAGACCCGCCACATCAGCGGTTTTTTGGACCTCGGCGTCTTGCCGGCCTGGCGAGAAGAGCGAGGAGACGAAGAGGACGGGAGTGACGGCGTCGGCGACATGGGGCGTGCTCCTGCTGGCAACGGGTAGGATGGAGAGGTACAGGTCGGGCGGCGGCTGGGTTCGCAACTAATATGCCGCTTTGGCGATTTGGGCGATTGACGACGACTTGGTCGCCGCGAGTCGGAGCCCGCTAGGTCGCACCGCGCCCACGGTTGCGCGACGGCGCGGCTTGCAATAAGCCGAAGCGTAGCGAGGGCAAATCGGTCCTCGCCCTCGCTCACGCTTCGGGTTGGTGTGCGCTGGCCGCAAGGCGGCCTATAGGTCGCCGGAGTGCGCGGCAGATGCGCCATTTGGTCGCCGCGCGACCAAAACATGAGATATCAAAGCGAGACGCCTCGTTTGCGGGCGGTCCATATCTCGAAAAGAGCCTTTGCGCGACGCGTGCCCAACCGGTCGGACCGTCACTCCCGGTGGGCGAGGTCCCACATGGCGTCCCAAAGGGCCGTTCGTTCTTGCGGATCTTCGTCCGGCAGGCGCCGAAGGGAAACGAGATGGGCTCTAAACTAACTGGTCTACTCGGCGGTCGCAGCCGAGGTCGAACCGGTGATCAGTCTGGCGGAACGGTTCCGCGTGAAGTAGTTCCAGGCCCACTGAATGACCACGAGCAGGCGGTTCTGGAACTGGGCCAAATAGAGCAGGTGAATGAACAGCCAAACGAACCAGGCCGGAAAACCCCAGATGTGCCGACCCCGCAAGTCGGCCACGGCGGCCGAGCGGCCGATCACTGCCATGTTGCCACGATCGTGGTAGCGGAAAGGCCCCGGCGGGGGCTTGCCCGCGGCGCGGGCCTCGATGACCTGCGCCGCGTAGCGGCCTTGCTGCATCGCGACCGGCGCGACGCCGGGCAAAGGGCCACCCGCGCCGTGGGCGAAGTGAGCCATGTCGCCGACGACAAAAATATCGGGATGCCCGGCGATCGTCAGATCGGCCCCGACCACGATCCGTCCCATGCGGTCGGTTTCGGCGCCGCTGGCAGCCGCCAGCTTCTGGGCCAGCGGCGACGCCCGCACGCCCGCGGTCCAAAGGATGGTACGGGCCGGAATCGTTTCGGCACACTCGTTCTTCTTGATCACCACCTCATGCGGCCGCACGTCGGTCACCGTCGCACGGGTGTAGATGGTCACTCCTAGCTTCTCCAAGGTTCCGGCCGTGTGCTCCGAAAGATCGGGGGCGAACGCCTCAAGCAACCGATCTCGTCCTTCGACCAACAAAATGCTCGCCTCGGCCGAATTGATGGAGCGAAAATCGTGGCGCAGCGTGTTCCGGGCGATCTCTGCCAGGGCGCCGGCGAGCTCTACGCCGGTTGCCCCGCCGCCCACGATGACAAACGTCAGCCACTCGCGCCGCGCCGGTTGGTCGCTGATCCGCTCGGCCTCTTCAAAAGCCGTCAGCACCCTCGCGCGAATCGTGGTGGCGTCCTCGATCGTCTTCAGCCCCGGCGCCAACGCCCGCCATTCGTCGTGGCCGAAGTAGTTGAACTCCGAGCCCGCCGCCACAATCAGCGAGTCGTAAGCAACCTTTCCGTCAGCGAGAACGACTTCCCGGTTGGCCACGTCGAAGTCGACCACTTCGGCAAGCAGGACGCTCGTTTGCCGCTGGCGCCTGAGCAGGCCGCGTAAAGGGGCCGCGATATTCGCTGGCGACAAGCCGCCAGTGGCGACCTGGTAGAGCAACGGCTGAAACAGATGGAAGTTTCGCCGGTCGATAAGCGTGACACTTGCCGCCGATCGCCTCAAGGCGCGGGCGGCGTACAGCCCGCCAAAACCGCCGCCGATGATCACGACGCGATGGTTATCCAAGGGTTGCTCCAGAACGTCGACGTTCACCGCGAAGACAGGTCTTTAAACAAAGGGTAAGACGCGCGCCACGTCGCAACAAGCCGCCTCGCGTTGGCGCAGGGGCCGTTAGTTAGGCTGCTCGTCGACCAGCAGCAGGGTCGGTGGCGGGGAACGTTGCGGCCTGAGGTCGATTTGCCTCGTCGCCTCCTGCTTCGTAGAACTCGGTCGGGCCGTGGACCGGTGAGGCGTGCGCGGCACTCGTCGCGCCGGCGTTCGAGTGCTTCATGCGCGCGGCAATCCGTCGGCCCAAGTCGGCCAAGGGCAGCTCGACGCAGCGGTAGACAAGCTCGCTAAACGGGATCAGCAGCGCGGCGACGGTCACCCCCTGGGCGACGGCATAATGCCACGGACCCTTGAACGCCGTGGGGAAGAAACGGTGGAAGAGGAGCCAGGCCACGATGAACATCGGGTAGTGGAAGAGGTAATACGTGTAGCTGCGGTCGCCTACAAACCAGCAGGCGCGGTAAAGAGACCCGCGGCTTGCGGGGAATGCCAAACCGCTGGCGGCCAGAAGCACCAGTCCGGCGAAAGACAGCCCCATGAGCACGTATCCCACGCTATGCAGAACCGGCGAGGCGGCCGCATTCGGCGATTCGCAAACCGCCGCCAGCATGATGGGCAGCAGCAGCAGAAACGCCGAGCAATAGGGCCCGCTCTGGGCAAAAAATATGCGAACTCGTTCGGCAAAGCGGCGATCAATGAAGGCCGAAGTGACACCCAGCGCGAGGAAGTCGAACTTCCATCCCACCAGGTATTGAACAGCGGCAGCCGTGGCCGCTGGTCCGGCGCCCCAGATCGCCAGCCGGCGACCGGTGAGAAAAACGTACAGTCCCGCCGCCGCAACCATCAGTGTGCGCTCCGTCCATCGACGGCTGAGGCGGAGCAGGCCTCCCAGCACGAGGCACAACGCGGTCACGCCGGCGTAGAACTGGTCCTCGACCGACAGGCTCCACATCGCCGCGTTGGCGAACGACCTTCCCGGCATAAGAAATGTCAGATAGCCGAACGCCACACCGCGGGCCTCTCGCCTGAACTCCCCATTCGAGACCGAGAACAGCGTCTTGCCGCTATCAGGCAGATCGGCCTGCTGGACATACCGATTCAAGATCAGCGTCAGGCCGATGAAGCACAGCAAGGCCGGCATCAAGCGAAAGATCCGCTTGACGAAGAAACGGCCGCCGTGAAACTCGTCCTTCATGAGCGAGCGCGTGATGACATAGCCGCTGACCACAAAGAATATTTCGACGCCCAAATAGAGCGGCATGGTGACCTTGACCGGCCAAACTCCCAGCATCTCGGCGCCGATGCTGAGATGGCACACAAGCACCATCAGAATGGCGATTCCTCGCAGCACCTGGATATCGCCGATTTTGCCGCTTTCCGCGTGTAGAGCAGCTTGAGGGTTGGTCGGTTCGGTCATTCTTGCCTCAGTTTCCGGGCTCGGCGTAAAGGGCGTGCGCCCGCATGCTGCATCGATAGCCCCACTGCGCGAGGTAACCTTCAACGGCGTTTCTCGTCGATTCCTTAGTCCGCGGATCGACATGGATATCGATACATAGATAAGGCCGAATCCGCTCGATGGTCGCTCGGCCACCTTGAAGGGCATCCAACTCAAACCCCTCGATGTCAATCTTCATCGCTCGCGGGCTCGTGTCATTCGCCGAACAGAAAGAGTCGATCGTCGTCACCGCGACCTCATAGCGTTCATGACAGTGTCCCGGAACAACTGCTGTCGCGATCGTCGAGGCATCTGGCGCCCAGGTGAAATCGCGGCTCGCCTTGAACTCGATGAACTCCGTCGTGCCGACGGCGCCGCCCACAGCCATCGGCACCGTCTCGACGTTGGTCAACGCGTTATGCTTGACCAGTAATTGCAGGGTGCGGAATGTCCCTCTCGCCGGTTCGAAGGAATAAACCCGGCCGGCATCCCCCACCGCGCGGGACATCGCGATGGAAAGCAGTCCGCACGCGGCGCCCACGTCGAAGACCTGCTCTCCTGAGGTCAATTTGGAGCAAAGCCATTGTGACTGGGCGCTTTCCACCTCATAGATCAAATGCTGCGCGGGGGACGGGTGCAAACAATGAGGATACAGTCGCAACACGCTGGCGGGAGCAACCATGGCCAACCCATTGATCTGACACCGAAACAATCTGTCGGCGTCGCTTGTGCTAAGAATCTCATGCACCTGCTGCCTGATCGTCTCGCTGTCGAATGGCTCCCCGGACGCCGATCCGAGAGTGGCAATGCCGACCTCAGGGTCGACACGGTTTTGGCCGAAGTGCATGAAACGACCGAAACGCTTCGCGATAGAGGTGGCGAATGGCATGGTGTTCTCGCTGAGATCCTTAGTGAACGAATTCTGTCCTCAGGCCGCCCAACGCAGGCAGCGCGCTTTCCGCTCGATCGAACGCGATTAAGGGCGGGGCGGCTCCCTGCCGTCGACCAACGCGCGCGAAAATGCGGTCCATGCGACGGTCATGGGAGTCACGGCCGAAATGCGCGGAGATGCAGGCCACCGCCCGTCGACCATATTCTTCTCGCAGGGATTCCGACGAACAGAGCCTGCAGATTGTGTCCGCGACCGCCGCCGGGTCTTCCTGGAAGGGGTGCGTAATCAAGGCGCTATCGGTGGAATCGGGCAAGCCGCGCCGTCCACAGGGCGTGGTCACTACCGGTTTGCGGTTCGCCATGGCTTCGATTGTCTTGATCGAAATGCCGGAACCACGAAACAACGGCACAACGACAACTTTTGAACGCCGGTAAACTCCTCCGAGATCCGGCACCAGGCCAAGGCGAATCACGCCCGCGTCCGTAAACGGCAACTGTCGGCACGCCGATCCGCAGATCGCCCAGCGAACCCCCTTCGGTTTGAGTAGCGGGAGATAAACGTGAGTGTAAAACCAATTGAGACCTTCGACGTTCGGTGGGTGATCGCTCCCCACGAACAAAAGATCGTAATCTTCGCTGCCGGCCGGTTCGCTCCCTTCGGGAGGTACGTCAACCGCGGGGGGCATGTAGGCCAGATTGGCGGCGCCATGTTCTCTCGCAACTTCCTCCTCTTCCGGGCTGATCATCAGCACTGAGTCGTAAAGGCGGTAGAGGTCGAACTCGCTGGCCAGCAATGGCTCGACGAGCGCCGTGGGACCGGAATGCGCGAGGAACTGGTGCGACATGATGTCGTAGGTCTCGAGCACGCGATACGCATCGGCGGGAAGAGAGTCCAAGAGCGGTGTGGCAAAGACGTAGTTGACGAAGGCGACGTCGGCCGGTTGGGACAACCATTGCCTGATTTCCGGTTGCCTGGCCAGGCGAACATGCGCGGCGAGGTAGCTGCCAAAATCCCAGACATCGAAACAGCGTTGAATGTCTGGATGGCGGCCGACGTCAACGACAACCAGGTCATCGACCCAGCGGTAGTGCCGTTCAAACTCCGCACGGCCTTGATGCGATATCCCCCGCACCATCATTCTCACGCGGTGGCCCCGCCGGCGGAAATAGTCGAGGTGATGTGAGGCGACGGCCGCCGCCCCCGAACGAACCGGATGAAAATAGCCCCAAGGGTAATAGTAAGTAACGGTCAGACGCTGTTGCTCCGAGCCGTCGCCGAAGCGGTTCTCCGTCCACCGTTGCCAGGCGGCCTCTTGCAGAGCTTGCGGCGTGATCGATTGCCGCCCACGGCAACTTCGCAGCATGCGGCCCACGAGGCGGCGTATCTTCCGGGCCCATCCAGCCGTGCTTTTGGGCGTCTCGGGCCGCGTCTCGAAGCGGCAAGCGATGAAGTCGCCTACGGTGGCCTCACGCCGCCGGACGGCCTCGATGGTGACCTCCCGCGGCTTGCCGTCGGAGTTCGGTTGGGCGTGGGTCGTCGGAATTCGTAAAGTTGCCATCATGGAGGATTCTCTGCGACCAATCAGGCGGCCGATTTGGGTCGATGGATCGGCTTAAGGACGGTTTTTTTGCAGCCGTCGATCACGGCGCGGAGCCTCGGAAAGTGTGACGCGGTCATGTTGTGAACGGTTTCCTGTAGCTCAACCGCGAGCGCTTGCGCCTCGCGCAACTCCTCGGTGCGGCTGGCGAGGAGTTGATCTGAGAACATGAGTGCCGCCTCGGTATCCGCCGACCGCTGGCGTAACTGGGCTAGCTCGGTGTCGCGCTGGGCGACCGCCGTTTGCAACTGCGAGCAAAGCCGGTCTTTTGTCGCCACAAGCTGCTCCAGGCGGCGGCGTTCGTTCTCCTCGTCGACGCGACGTCGTTTTGTCTCGTGGTAGAAGGGTCCCAGAAAGAACCGTCCCAGTTCTGCCACGCATGGGTGGGGGTCATCGAGCAACGCCTCATACTGCTCGGTCGAGAATCCGTTGATCAGGCCCAGCGTGGCCTTGGTCCAGACGTCGGCGCGCGAGGCGGCGGCGCGCAGCACGGGCAGGCCCAGCACACTCAACGCGCCGCTGCGCTGAAAGGAAGGAAGGACGTCGGCGTACGCGGGGCTGGTCAACCGATCGAGGATGGCGTTCACCACGCGGAGCTGCCGCTCGGTGTGCATGCCGTGGGCGTAACTTTGCGGCATGTCGGTCAACAGCGACACCGTTTCCGGCACGTGGCACAAGCCTTCTCGGAAGGCGACCACGAAACTGAGGAACCAGTCGGAGTGCCATTCCAGGTCGGGCAGAAGACCGCCAGCCGCGTCGAACGAGGAGCGTTTGACGATCGAGGCGTGGCCGGGCACGCTGGTGTGCCCGATCATCTTCTCGACTTCCGCGGGGGTGAAGTACCGCGGCTCGGCGCACCAGCCGCTGGGGTTGGGGCGGATTTCGCCCGTGACGCCGTCGACGATCGAGAAGTAGGCGCTCACCAGCCCGGCTTGCGGATGAGCTTCCAACATGCCCACCATCTTCTCCACAAAGCCCGGCAACACGTAGTCGTCCGACGCCGTAAGGTAAAGGTATTTGCCGCGGGCATGGGCAAGACCGATGCGCACGCTTTCGTTCGTCCGCCGGTTCTGTTCGTTGGTGATCACCTTCACGACGGGATAGTCACGGGCGAAGGCTTCCAGGATCGCGGGCGTATCGTCCGTCGAAGCGTCGTTAACCACGATGATTTCCGCCGGCGCGACCGACTGCGTCACGAGCGCCTTGAGTGCCCGCGGCAGATACTGCGCGTGGTTGTAGGTCGGCATCACGACCGACAGGTCGGCGGTGTTGGTCATGCGAGAAGTGTCTCTTTGCCGCGGCAATTGAGGTTTCGCAATGCTGGGCTCGCTGTCATGCAGCCTGTTGTCGGGAGTGATAGATCCTTTGCGTCCGCTAGGTTCAGGCGGCGATGCGCCAGACGTGATTGTGCTGCTCGTGCCGGTTGTCGTTAAACACGCCGTAGACCGGTTGGATGCGGTTCGCACTGAGCTGGCGATGCTGAGAGGCAATTTCGGCGGCGATCCCGTTGGCCTGCTCGAGTGAGCCGCGCAGCGACTGCTGCGAGATGTGGGGCAACCAGTCCAGCAGCCGGTAGGTTTCCAAGAGCCGGCAGATGCCGTCGAAGAGATCCGTGGCCGCGGCGTCGGGATGCTCTGCTCGCAGGAATTCCGCCAGGCTGTGGGCGTATTCCACGTCGGTGCTCCAGTGCCGGCAGTACGATTTGCGGTACTGTAGGGCAGAGAACAGAAGGTTCTCGGCGACGTGCAGGTCGCAGTCTCGCATGGCGTAGCGGACGCCGGCGGGCGTACGGTGCAGGTACCAGGCGCGCAAATCTTCGATTTCGGCTCGCGGGCTGCACGTCGTTTGTCCGGAAGGATAGTTCCAGAAGACGCCCAGCGTGCGCGGGATGACGCGAGACTTGATGAAGGGGAGCACGCGGTTTTTGAACTCCGTGTCGCCCGCGGCCCCAAAAGTTGGATCGTAGTAGCCCAGTCGGTCGTGAATTCGGCGGCGGTAGAGAGAGCCGACCCAGGAGAGATAGCAGGTTTCCAGGTAGACCAGCGGCTGGTCGTAGTCGCTACGGTCGTAGGTCATGATGTCGTTCATCCAGTGACCGCGGCGATCGACGTTGGTCACCAGGCTGTTCCCCTGCACCCAGTCGAGGGTGCGGTCGGCGTCGAGCTCGGCGGCCAGCAGTTCGAGCGTCTGCGGCAGGATCGCCTCGTCGACGCCGAGAAAGCTCAAGTAGTCGCCGCGGGCCAGTTCGATCCCGCGGTTCCAGGCCGCCTGGATCGACTCCCGCTCTGCCGAGCGGGCGTAGACGGCCGGCAGCCGCGTGCGCTCGGCCCAGGCGCGGAACGCCACGTATTCGTTGCCGGGCGAACCGCTATCGACGAGCACCACCTCGGCCTGGCCGGCCCGGAGGAGTGTCTGCAAGCTGAGTGTTTCCAGAAAAAGCGGGAGCTTGTCGGCTGCGTCGTATAGCGAAACGATCACCGAAGCGCGAACCCCTGATCGTTCGCGACGGTCGTCGACGAGCTCAAATCCAGCCCCGGCGTAACTGCGATGATTCGAGAGAGCGCGCTCGAGCAGTTCGCCGCAACGGGCGTCGCGCTCGGGACTCTCGGCGTACATGGCTTGTGCGGCGATGGCTTCTTGCGAATAACCGCTTTCCGTAAGCGTGCGCGTGACCGACGGAAGGTCGTGACAGCGGTCCCCGCCAGCGAGCCGCATGGCGCGCAGGCGGTAGGTGGCGGCAACGAGTTGATTGCCCCGCAACTGCTCCAATCTCGCCATTTCACGCCACAGGCGGATGCGGTCGATCCGCAAGTCAGAAACCAGTTGGCCCACGTGATGCAGCTTAAAGTCAAGTTGAGCGGATGTGACTTCCGGCATCCAACCGACGGCGTGGTATCGTGCCGCGAAATGCCGGGCCTGATGCTCGAGCACCTTGGACTGAGCCCACCAACGGAGCGAGCGGTTACGCAAACGCTCTCTGGCGGCTCGCTTGACCGTGGCCGCGAGATGCCGCGGGTGCAGACTACGCACCGTCTTGCGGAACCCCGGCGAGGTGTGCGCCTTGGCAGTCTTCACGGCCTTCTGCCGCAGCCGGCTGAATCTGGTTGGCTGCGGCTTGTGCTCCATGAGAAGGCGGTACCAGCCCTCGGCTTCGTCGCGCACCGGGCCTTCACAAGCGGGCCGCGCGTCGTAAATCTCCGCCAGCGTCGGCCCCACCGCTTCGGGCCGGACGGCGTTCAGCGAATCGACAAGCCGGTCGCGATAGTCATCGTAGTCGTCGAGCACTTCGTTTAGCCGGGGCAGGCAAGCGAGGGGCCGGTCCATGTCGATGCGGAGGTAGGGAACGTCCGGAAATGTCTCGTCGAGAAAACGGCATACGCCCGCTCCGCCGCCGATGGCGGTGGGACACCCGGAGAAGAGCGACTCGACCGCCACGAGATTGAAAGTGTCATAACGCGAGGGGAGAACAACGAGTGAGCGGGAGGCGAACCGTTTGCGGAGTTCGGCGGGCGTGGCTCCCGCTTGCAGATCAACTTCCCCCGGACCGAGACGACAATGGATCAGTTGCCGCAGGTAGTGTTCCGAACTGACTCCGTGGGGGTCGTGACTGGGCGGCCCGATGATGCGAGCCGTGCCGTAAGCCCCGCGGCGGAGCCACCAGGCCATTTCCACGAACAAATCGGGACCCTTGCGCTTTTCCGTCCGCCCGACAAAGAGCAGGTCAGGGGAACGAGGAGAACGCCGGGTGCGCGTCGGCTGGGGCAGATCCAGGAAGCGCAGCGGGCAGAGATAATGGCTCTCCAATTCAAAACGCCGGCGCCACTCATCGAGGTAGTCCGCGCTCAGCCCGTAGCGAAGGTCCACCGACTGGTACTGCATTTGCTCTTCCAGGACAAGGGAGCGATTGACGGTGCCGTCGCCTCCCCAATTCAGGCTGATCGTCGTCGAGATGGTGCCGTGCATCGAGAGCGCCACCTTGCCGACGCCGACGCCGTGACGTTCCAGTGCCGGCCGCAGACTGTAGCCAAGCCTCTCATAATCAGGCGTGTCGACCACGTCGAACTCGTGACCCCGCACAGAATAAGCGATGTTGCTGGCCGCGAGCATGCTGTGTAGAGACCAGCGCGGAGGGAGAACGTCGCAGTAGCGTGCCCATTCGTGCTCGCGGTAATGAGGCTGGTAGGCCAGAGGGTGGGCGTTAGCGGGCCGCGGTGCACCAGCAGGTTCTTTGTTTGCAAGGTAATAGAAGTCGATATCGGGGTTCTTCTCGATAATCGCGCGGTAGAACGTCTGGCCGCCACCGACCGTGGAAAACAGATCGAAATCGGCAATCAGCACGCGAAGTTGCATCGTGGCACGCCCTCGTTTTTGCGCGCAGGCAAACGGCAGTCTCGCCCCGGTGCGAGGTCTTATGCGCTGCTATCCCCAGAAACGCCGCGGACTTTAGATCAAGATCGCGTGTGCGGCAAGTCCGGTTGGGGAGCCGAAATACGCTGATCGGGCGGCTAGCTGCCGTAACAGCGTGTCAGGCGAGTGGTAATGAGACCAGGTGCGCGAATAATCGTGTGCTGCGGCACGATAGTGATCGTAGTCACAGACGATCCGTGCCAGATGTCCCGCTAGCTCTCGGGCATCGCGATAAATAACACCGGATTCCCCGCCCGCTCGCCGCAGTTCGCCGGCCATCCAGGTACCTTCGGGGACGATCACCGGTTTGCCGGCGGCCAACGCTTCGGCAAACACGCCGGAGCTGCGGGCCTTGTAAGCCGCCGCATCGTAGGGAATCACCACCACGTCCGCCGCGAGCAGCAACCGGAGATAGCCTTGGCTCGAAAGCGGTTCCGTGAGGAGGGTGACGCCGAAGTCGGTCGGCAGGGAGGCGAGTTCTGCGCGGGCCTCAGCCGCCGCCGGCTCGCCACCCGGCACGTTAAAGTTCGATTGGAACGTGAAACGGACCGGCAAACCGGCCGCCTTCGCATCGCTGACCAGGCGGGGGAGCCAGTGATAGCCCTTTTCGGTTCGAGCGTCGCCCAGGTAGACGACGTGACGCAACCCGCCGCCCCGGCCGATCTCGCCGCCTGGCGGACGGTCGCTGTTAGCGATCGGGATCGGCAGTGTGCAGAAGCTGACGCGGCCGAGACGGTTGTATTCGGCCGTGAGCGGCTCCGTGTCCGTATAGAAGAAGACCTGGCGACCGGAACTCCGCGAGGCGAACTGCTCAAAGTGTCGCCGCGACCGCGCAAGGCCGGGGTTGGCCTGCGGAACGTCCCGCCGAAAGAGCAGGTGCCAGGTCGCCTCGGTTGTATTGCGGTCGGCGCGGAAGAGGTCCGCCAGGCCGAGCATGTCGGCCTCGGCGACGGTGGGCAAGAAGACCAGGTCGCCAGCGTTGAGCGGCACGGCTCGGAAGAACCGCGCGCTATCGGCGAAGAATGCCCGCCTCTTGCGCCCGAAGCACATCGAAGACCACGCGTTCGCCCAACCTGTTCCGCTCTCGATCCCAGCATCGGCCTGGCGGCCGTGTGCCCTGCGAAAAGCGACCCCAGCCGTCCGGCGGGCCCAGCGAAGCGCCCGCGGCGGACCCGGTTCGAAGAAGCCAAAGCGGTAAGCCGGGACGACGCGCCACGGGCCAGCCCCCAAGCACCCTGCGCCGCGATTCGCGCCAAGCACAGGCTCAAAGCCATGCCGGCCCGCCGCATCTAGCACCCGAGCGGCGTACTCGTAGTAGTGGCCGCCCAGCTCGGTGATCGACGGATCAATGAGTATGAATTTGCGCATAATGTGACGGCGGGTTCGGCGCAGGATGGTAGGCAAAGGGGGGGCCGGGTGCAACTTGGGTTTTTTGCGCATCCCCTTCTGTCTGAGCATCAGCCGCTTCCCTTGTCGCTTTGAACGTCACAAGCTAGGGTCGAATTATGGATTCCAGGCAACGCCGGGCCGGCCCTCCTCCTTTGCTGCACCTCGATGGGGTGGGCAAGACCTACGTCATGGGTGAGGTGGCGGTCGAGGTGCTGCGCAACGTCTCGGTCGAGATCGAGACGGCCGAGATTCTCGCCATCCTTGGCCCGAGCGGGTCGGGCAAAAGCACCCTCTTAAACCTCATCGGGGGGCTCGACAAACCGACGACCGGCTCGGTCTGGTACCGCGATCAGGATCTTTCGCGCCTCTCTTCGCGCGAGTTGACCTTCTATCGCCGCGACACGGTGGGCTTCGTCTTTCAATTCTACAACCTGGTGCCAAACCTGACGGCTCGCGAAAACGTGCTCGTCTCGACCGAAATCAGCCGCCATCCGCTCGATGTCGACGAGTCGCTTACGCTGGTCGGGTTGACCGATCGGGCCGACCATTTTCCCTCGCAGATGTCGGGCGGGGAGCAACAGCGGGTGGCCATCGCCCGGGCCCTGGCCAAAAACCCGGAGCTGCTCCTCTGCGACGAGCCGACGGGGGCGCTCGATTTCGAGACCGGCAAGCGCGTGCTAAGGCTTCTGGTCGAGGTCCGCCAGAAGCTGAGCAAGACGGTCCTGATCATCACGCACAATTCGGCCATCGCCCAGGTGGCCGACCGCGTCATCCGCTTGCGCAGTGGCGAGATCGTCGAGACCACCGAGAACGCCCAGCCCGTGGCCCCCGAAGAGATCGTCTGGTGAGTGTCCTCGACCGCAAGCTGTTGCGCGATCTGCGCCGCTCGCGCGGCCTGCTGACGGCCATCACCAGCATCATGGCGGTGGGCGCGGCCTGCTATGTGGCATTGGGGTTCGCCTACCGTAACCTGTCGAGCGCCAAGGACCGCTACTACGCCGACTGCCGCATGGCCGATTTCTCGATCGAGGTCAAAAAAGTTCCGCTGGCCGAGTTGGCGGCGATCGAGCGGCTGCCCGGGGTGGTCGAAGTGCGGCCGCGGATCCAGTTCTTCGCCACGGTCGACATCGAGCGGGTCGCCGAACCGCTCAACGGCATCGTGCTCTCCTTGCCCGACCGCCGCGAGCCGACGATCAACGACGTGTTGTTGAGCCGAGAGGGCTACTTTACCGACACGCGCGACAACGAGGTGATCGTCAACGAAAAGTTCGCCCGCCACCACGGCCTGGCGCCGGGCCACTGGATCCACTTGATCCTCAACAACCGACGGCAAGAGCTGTTCATCGTGGGGACGGCCGTCAGCAGCGAGTTCACCTACCTGGTCGGCCCCGGCTCGATCATGCCCGATCCCGAGCACCTGGGCGTGTTCTACTTGAAACACTCGTATGCCGAGGACGTTTTCGATTTCGACGGCGCCTGCAACCAGGTGCTGGGCCGCCTCGCCCCCAACATCCGCGACCGGCCGGAAGAAACGATGCGCCGCGCCGAACTGTTGCTCGATTCCTTTGGCGTCCTAACCACGGTGCCGCTGGACCAGCAGCCATCCAACCGTTTTTTGAGCAACGAGATTTCGGGACTGCGGGCTTTCGGCGTGATCGATCCGCTGATTTTTCTTTCGGTCGCGGCGCTGGTGCTCAACGTGTTGATGACCCGCCTGGCCGAGCAGCAGCGGGTGATCGTGGGAACGCTCAAGGCGCTGGGTTACCGAGACCGGCAGATATTCGGCCACTTTCTCAAGTTCGGACTGGCCGTGGGCGTGCTGAGCGGGATCACGGGTGGCGTTTTGGGCTACTGGATTTCGTTCGCCATGAACGGGTTGTACCGCAAGTTCTTCGAGTTCCCCACGCTGGCGAACCGGTTCTACCTCGACATTTTCGTCGAGGGCCTGCTCGTCAGCCTGGCGTGTTCGTTGATCGGGTCGGTACACGGAGCGCGGGCCGTGCTGCGGCTGGAACCAGCCGAGGCCATGCGGCCCAAGCCGCCCGCCCAAGGGGGCGCGATCTGGATTGAGCGGTTCAAACGATTCTGGCAATCGCTCAGCTTCGCAGGCCGCATGACGCTGCGCAACCTGGTGCGGCACCGGTTCCGCACGGCGGCCGGCGTGTTCGCGGCGGCGATGGGGGCCGGCATGGCGGTCAACGCGCTGATGCTGGTCGAGGCCACGTCGTTTCTGGTCGACTTTCAGTTCTACGAGGTTCAGCGCAGCGACATCGACCTGACCTTCAAAGACGAGCGCTCGGCGGCTGCCCTGACCGAGGCCCGGCAACTTCCCGGCGTCGATCGGGCGGAGCCGGTTTTGAACGTCGGCTGCACGTTCGTCAACGGATCGCACACCTACAAGTCGGGCATCACCGGGATGGCAGCCGACGCCCGGCTGACCGTGCCGCGCGACCTGGCGAGACGGCCGCTGCGCATCCCCGACGTCGGACTGGTGATGAGCCGCAAGCTGGCCCAGATCCTGCACCTTGAGCGGGGCGAATTCGTCGAAGTGCGCCCCACCAAGGGTTTGCGGGAAGCGCGCCGCGTGCCCGTCGCCGAGATCACCGACAGCTACGTGGGGCTTACCGTCTACGCCGACATCGATTATCTCAGTCGGCTGGTTCACGAGGAACTGGCGGTGTCGGGCGTGCAACTGGCCATCGATCCGCGGCGCGAAACGGTCTCGTCGCTGAACCGCGAGCTCAAGCGCCTGCCGGCCCTGCAATCGGTCAGTTCGCGAGCCGACACGGTGGCGAACGTCCAGGAGACGCTGATCAAGAACCAGCGCGTGTTCATCGGCCTGCTCTGCCTGTTCGCGGGCGTGATCTTCTTCGGAAGCGTGCTTAATTCATCGCTCGTGGGCTTGGCCGAGCGCGAGCGCGAGGTTTCTACGCTGCGCGTGCTCGGTTACAGCGAATGGCAAGTCGGCAATCTCTTCTTGCGCGAGAGCCTGCTTGTCAACACCGTCGGCACGCTGGCCGGGATGCCGCTTGGCTACCTTCTCAACTGGGGGATCACGGTGGCCTACGACACCGACCTGTTCCGCATTCCCGTGGTCGACCCGCAGCAAAGTTGCGTGGCCACGTTCGTGTTGGGAACTGTCTTCGCCCTCCTGGCCCACGCCTTCGTGCAGCGGGCCATCTTTCGCATGGATTGGTTGGAGGCGATGAAGACGAGGGAGTAGAAGTCCAGTGCTGCCTCCAGTTCGGGACTTCCGCACGTTACGCTGCGGTTGCTTAAGTGGGAGCCAATGGCGACCGTGGGGACGGCGCGGGAAGGCGGCCCGAGAGCAACCCATGTGGAGCGCATTTGGAAAAACGGTAGGAAACGGGCGCCGGAATCGTGCCTTAGCGGCGCTTGACGGGGGTGGCGGGGGTTAGTATATTCGCACACACGTATGGAAATGGTCGCCTCCGATTCGCTGAAAGCGTCCAGCCAGTTGCTCAAGGCGCTGGCCGACCCGGTGAGGCTGCGCGTCCTGCACCTGTTGCTGGACGCGGAGGAAATCTGCGTCTGCCACATACACGAGGCACTGGAACTACCCCAGCCAACGGTTTCCAGGCACCTGGCGTATCTGCGAAAGCACGGACTCGTGACCGGAAGGAAGGACGGGCAGTGGGTGCATTACCGGCTGGCGAAGCCCAAGACGAATCTGCACCGGGGCATCATGGTTTGTCTGCACACCTGTCTTGCCGACATGGGCGAACTACGTCGCGACCGGCAGCGATTCGACGCCGTCACCACCTGCTGCGACGAGCCCTAACGGCACGTGGCTGTTTTTTTCGATCAATATATGCGTCAAGGCAGATATTCAAATGCTCGTTAGAGTGTTGTTTGCACAACTTGGACAGACTGGCGGAGATGGGAATGCGCTTCGTTAAGACATGTTGCTGGATTGGGATATTTGGGATGCCGGCAATGGCCGCCCTGGCGGCCGGGACGGATGGGGAACCCGGCGCTGGCCCTTTTGTCCGGGCACTTTGGGCGGTGCAGCGCTACGGGTCGCAGGACGCCGCCGATCCGCGGCATGACGAGCGGACCAAGGCGTCTCTTACGGCGGCTCTTGCCAAAGGCGGGGCGATCACCAAGCAAGCGGTAACCAACAAACTTATGGACGCGAACACTTTTGGGGCGATTGCCGGGTCCGACGATCTGGTGCAGGCGTCCGAACTGAAAGCGGCCCTCGACGCGGGGATGCCGGAGACGCGCCGGCGCCTTCTGCCCGCGGTTGCCGCCCACCTCGACCTGTTGACGACTTCGTTCGACCGCATCGACCCGGGGCATCTGACCGCCGGCGAGCAACTGGCGGAGTGGATCGTCGGCGGCTATCAGCCGGGCAAGCCGCTGCCCGTCATCTTCGTCTGCACGGGCAATTCTCGCCGCAGCATCCTCGGCGCGACGATGGGGAACGTCGCGGCTGCTTACTGGGGGCTGCCGGAGGTGCGTTGCTACAGCGGCGGGACGGCGCCGAGCGCGTTCAACTCCCGCACGATCGCCGCGCTCAAAGCGATCGGCGTTGAGATCGAGCCGACCGGCGAAGAAGCCGAACGCGGCGCCGAGGCTGGCCCGAACCCCGTGTACACCGTCCGCTGGGGTGAGGGCGACGGATCTTCGGCGATGCATACGACCGAATTCTCCAAACACTACAGCGATGCGGGCAACCCGCAGAGCGGCTTTGCCGCGGTGATGGTGTGCACGCAGGCCGACGCCGAATGCCCGATCGTCAAAGGGGCGGCGCGCCGCATTTCGATGCCCTTTCTCGACCCCAAGTCGTATGACGATAGCGAGTACGAAGCGGTCAAGTACGCGGAACGCCGCGACGACCTGGGCCGGCTGATGCTGGCGGTGATGCTCAAGGCCCGACGGCAGTTGGAAGCAAAGGGGAAACTCGGGCCCCCGAGCGTCGTCCCGGCAACGGATCGTTGATTCTCGAACAGAAGAAAGAAGAACTCTCGAATGGCTCAGCCGTCTCCTTGCGAGGTCCACGAACCGCGCCTGTCGTGGCTCGATCGATATCTCACGCTCTGGATCGCGCTGGCGATGTTGGCCGGGGTTGCCCTAGGCAACGTGGCGCCGGGCATCGTGGAAGGCATCACGCGACTGGCGGTGGGAACGACCTCCATTCCCATCGCGATCGGTCTCATCTTGATGATGTACCCGCCGCTGGCGAAGGTAAGATACGAGAAGCTGGGCGAGGTGTTTCGCAACACGCGCGTCCTGGGTTTGTCGCTCGTGCAGAACTGGGTCATCGGCCCGATATTGATGTTCGCGCTGGCGGTGCTGCTTCTGCCCGACAAGCCCGACTACGCGGTCGGCCTGGTGCTGATCGGGCTGGCCAGGTGCATCGCCATGGTCATTGTGTGGAACGACCTGGCCAAAGGCGACCCGGAGTACGCGGCGGGCCTGGTGGCGTTCAATTCCGTGTTTCAGGTCTTCTTTTACTCGGCCTACGCCTATGTCTTCTTGAAGCTGTTGCCGCCCATCCTCGGCGTTCACTTCGGCGACGTCGACCTCTCGGGCATCACGATTTCGGCCGTCGCACAAAGCGTTTTTATCTACCTGGGCGTGCCGTTTCTCGCCGGGATTCTGACGCGGTTCTTGCTGGTCCGCGCCCGCGGGCGAGAATGGTATGAATCAGCTTTCATTCCCCGCATCAGCCCGATCACGCTGGTTTCCCTGCTGTTCACGATCGTCGTCATGTTCTCGCTGCAGGGAGCCTCAATCGTCCGTCTGCCGCTTGACGTGCTGCGCGTGGCGCTGCCGCTGGTGATCTACTTCGTCCTCATGTTTGGCGTCTCGTTCTTGATGGGCAAGACGCTCGGCGCCGACTACGCAAAGACAACCACGCTCTCCTTCACGGCCGCCAGCAACAACTTTGAGCTGGCGATCGCGGTGGCGGTCGCGGTCTTCGGCATTAACTCCCCGGCCGCGTTCGCGGCGGTCATCGGACCGCTCGTCGAGGTGCCCGTATTGATCGGGCTGGTGAACGTGGCCCTGGCCTGGCAAGAGCGTTACTTTCAAACGGGAAGGACCTCCGCGGAACCAAGCTCGTCCGGCGAACGTCCGGCGGCGTTACAGCGGTGGTCGGAACCATCGTAGGAGATGGCCAAGAACCGGGAGGGTCAGCCGCAAAGGCACTGAGTTGCGAAGGCACGGGCCGCGAAAGCCCGGGGCACTGACACGTTTTTGGCAGCCTTAAACAAAGGATTGTATCGTGCGTTACCTGGCCCGGCATGGATGGCCGGCGGTTTTCGTCGCACTGGTGATGCTGGTCACCATCGCGGCGCAGGAGTCGCTCGGCCAAACGGACGTAAGCAACGACGCCGAAACGTCGGATAGCGCCCAGCCTGTCGGCACTCGGCGCCGCTACCGGCCGCGTGAAGTCGTACGGGAGTCGATCTTTGGAAGCGGCGAAGACGAGCCCTTCACGCCTTTGCTCCTAAGAACGCTGTTTACCGACGGGTGGAAAGACCCCTGGATCGCGCCGCCTTCAGACGCCGACATGCCCGTCAGGCAGGGCTGGGTCAACGCCCCCGACGGCCTGTTCTTCCGCAACCTTGTGTGGACATACCAGAACACCACGGACATTCCGGGCGACCGCAGCGCGAATCTGGGCCTGTTTCAGTTCCAGTCGCCGTTGAGCCGGCGGTTGTGGATCAGCCTCGACGTTCCCTACGTGACGTCGCTGAGCGGGACGCCCAGCGCCGTCTCGTTCGGCGATTTCAACGTCTCGACGCGCGTCATGCTGCGCGAAACGAGGCGGCTGTCGATCATCGCCGGCCTCGGCGTCCGCACGCCGACCGGCCAGCTTTCGACATTGACCGGTTTTGCTCGGCTGAATCCCAACCTGCAGTTCTGGGCGCACCTCGCGGGCCGCTGGAGCATGCGTGGCGGCGCGGGCGTCGACGTGGCGCTCAACAATTTCGATGTATTCCCGACGAACTTCCTCACGAATATCGCCATCGGCGAGACGATCACGGGGCATGATGTGCCGATTTTTGGCGACTTCCAATACTATCTGGTCGCCAATCTGCGGAGCAATCTCAGCAGCCTCTCGGTGCCTACGTTCTTCAGCCTGACGCCCGGTTTTCGCACGCACCTCGGCCGAGAGTACTACCTGGCCGGCGGTATGGAGTTTCCGCTTACCCAGCCGCATCCCTTCGGCAATCGCCTCACCTTCTTTTTCGTGAAGGGCTTTTGAAGCGGCGGCGCCAACGTCAGAAGGTCTCCTACGACACAAGCGGCCTGCGGACCGTCGGGGTAATCGGCATAAACCGCCCGCCGATTCCAGCCAATCGCGAGCTAGAGTAGACCAGGGCGGCCGGCGACCTCGGGCGCTGCGTGCCGCCGGAATCGCATGAGGATCAGAGCATGTCGGGACGAGCCCTGCATTGGCTGGTTGAAAAATGGCAGTGGCCCTACGCCTCCCTCTTCGCGGCAGGCTTTCTCAGTCTCGTCGCGCCGCTAGTGTTTCGTTACGCGGGCGTGCCGCTGGCGCTCGTCTACCTGCAACTGCCGATCTACATGTTGCACCAATATGAGGAACACGCCGGCGACCGCTTTCGCAAGTGGGTCAACGACATGGTCGGACACGGCCGCGAGGTGCTGACGCCGATCGCCACGTTCTGGATCAATTCGCTGCTCGTCTGGCTGCTCGATCTCGTCGTGCTCTACCTGGCGTGCTTCGTCAATCTTTCGCTGGGACTGATCGCCATCTATATGTCGACCGTCAATGCTTTCGGGCACATCGTGCCTGCCGTGCTCAAGAGGCAGTACAACCCCGGTCTGCTGACCGGCGTCTTCGTCTTCCTGCCGGTCGGCGTCTGGAGCGCGGGCGTCGTTTCTCGCAGCGCGGGCTGCGGCTACCAGGACCACCTGCTGGCTTTGGCCGTGGTGCTAGCCGCGCACGGGCTGATCATCGCCCACGTTCGCCGCAGGATGTTGAGCCTATCGTGGCCCAGGTCTTCAGCGGGCGCGGCGGTCGGCGCCTGAAGCACGGTCCCCGCCACGTGGAAGGTCTGGGCGGGAGGCAGACCGCGAGCGACTCTTGAACCCACGTGCCGGCCCGCTCTAATTAGCGGGCGATGTGTTCTCGGCGGAAACAGGGTGGCTGGATCGGCAAGCGGGAACGCCGGTCAGGGGCGCTTTTACGTGCGCAGCGGGGCTTCTGAGATAGGCGAATCAAACGATGCGTAGCAGCCTACCCGCAATCTGTGTGATTCTAGCGGTGTTGTCGCACGCCCAATCGCTCGCCGAGGTCTCTCTGGCGTCGGCACCGGACCGAATCGAGCTCGCGAACGCCAGGCAGAAGATCGAGTTTTTGAAAGACCGGTCCGGTCGCTTCCGACTGTCTACGTTCGTTCGCCGCAACGATACGTGGGATTTGCTGTTTGACGGCCAGGAACCGCTGCTGCAAGGCGCGGAGTTCGATCTGTACCCCGGCGCTTATAAGATCATCGAAAGCTCCGCGGGACGCGTGGCGGTCGAACTGAGCGGAGTGCAGCCGACGCACGGATACGCCTGGGACTTGTTGGTCGAGCTAACGGATGCGACCGACCTGGTTCGGTTTCGCCTGACGTGCCGGCTTGCGAAGCCCCTCACGATCTCGGGCCTGGGACCGCAGTTGGTGCTATGGATGAACCGGTCTGAAGACCTGGTGTCCGTCAACCAGGGGCCGGGAAACATCTACCACGGCCCTGCCGATATCGAGTGGGGCAACAGCTTCCCCGCAGCGTATCTCTGGGCCTCCGGCAAGGAAGCCGCCGTCTTTTTCGATATGACACCCGTGACCTGGATGAGCCATCGCAATCTGTTTCGCTTTCGCGACTGCCGAGTTCAGGCGTTCGCGGACCACGGACGGACCGGATTTGGCCTGCGCGTCGTAAAGCGGAATTTTCACGAGCTTCCGGCCGGCGATCTGGTTTACGAGTTCTACCTGCATGCCGCAGCCAGGCCTGAGCGGCCATCACGGCTTGAGGCGCTCGGCACGCTGGTCGACACGTTCGCACCGCTCCATCCCACCATGGCACCGATGCCCGACAATCACGTTGCTCCCGGCGAGACACGCTGGGCGACGTTTGCCCGCGGCGTGACTGGCAACTTGATGCTCAAGGATCTCGTCTGGGACGACCTGCCATTGCCCGAAGACAAGCCTTGGAACGACGGGCCGGCGTTCCCCGAGCGCACCGTTTCGCTTCTTAGAATCAGCTCCGATTACGCGGTCGATTCGGCCTGCCAGCCTCAATGGAACAGAAAAAGCGTACGCGAAGCTTGGGACTTTTCGACTTCAAACAATTATCTCGCCGCATGGGTTGCCTACGAGCGTCTCCATCCTGATCCTGCCCAGCACCAGCATTTGTCGGTTAAGGTGCGGGATCTTCCGCTGTTCTACGACCCCGCCTGCCAGTTGATTCGCCACTCCACGCGATACCCGCTTCACGTCGGTGAACGGGAAATGACGTGGCAGAACCTGACCTTCAACCTGGAGACAGTGAAGATTTACCAGATGTTGAGACCGGGCGAGCGTGATCCCGCGTTGGCCGGGAAATTCCTGATGAGCTTGAACACGCTGATGACCTTCGCCCGCAAGGTGGAATATGTCTTTCCCCAGTGGTTCGACCCCCTGCGACTTGCCGGCATTACGCAGCAGGACGTGCCGGAACTGGGCATGGTCAAGGAGCCGTGGCAGACCGGGACATACGCCTACTTGATGTGCAAGGGCTTTGAGATCACGGGCAGCCAGGTGTTCCTCGACGAGGCAAAGCAGTCGATCGAGCAGCTTTTGAACGGCAAAATGCGCTACACGATCGAAAACGAACGCTATCGGATCGAGTACGACGATCCGGTCGACTTCCCCATCACCGAGATCTTCGGTAACGCCTGGGGTGTCGCAGCCGCCGAAAAAGTCCACGCCTGGACGGGAGAATCAAAGTACCGTCGTTACTCGGATGATTTTCTCAATAGTCTGTTGCGCATGTCTTACTGGTACGAGAGCCAATTGCGCGACGACCCGAAAGACCGGTTGGTGCGGAATGCCGGGCTGTTCCGCAATCACGCCGGCGCCTTCACGGGCTCTCCTTGGGAGACGAGTGAAGCCTTCCTTGCGCTAACGGTTCGTCTTAAGCACGACACGAATATCCGGGCGCCGTTGCTGCCGTTGTTCAACCTCTACCGCATCAATAGTTTCTATTTCTTTCCTGCGGTGGTGCCGAACGCCGCGTTGGCTTGTCCGAAGCTCATCGAGCATCCCGCCAGCTATCTTCCCATCGAAGACTACTATATGCACGAGCACGGCGGAGAGAATGGCGCGATGGGGCGCGCCGTTTATATGTCGGGCATCGCGCTTTGGAACTATTTGCTCTTTGAAGCGTTCGCGAAGTCAGACGACCCGGAGGTGATGGTGCTCAATCTTGACGCGGTTGAAGCATTCGACGAAGCCGCTGCCGCGGTCCGCCGCGAGTTCCTCGTCTACAATCCGACGAAGCGAGACAAATCGACGAAGATCAAAATGGATCATTTGGCTGATGCTCGGTACCGCCTCAGCGTGTTCGGCGCGGGTCGGCTTTCGAGGTCTTATGGAGCGCTCACGGCAGCCGAACTGCGTTCGGGGCTTTCGTGCGAGCTGCCGCCAGGGGACTACCGTCGAATCTTGCTTGAGCGTGATGACGACGAAGAGCCAAGGAATCTCGTTCGGAACGAGCGGCAAGCCTGCGACCGGCTGGCCTGCGCCTACCAGCTCCTACAACAGGCGGCGGGCGATCGGGGTGGGTTCGACGACCAGCTGCGGTCCTCAAAGGCGATGTATCTTAAGGGGCTCGCCGATTACCTTCGGGCGGATTACACGTCCGCCATGCGTGAGGCGGCCGCGGCTATGGACGAAGTCAACATGGGCCGTTGATGAGGAGTCCGTGGCACACGATACGGTCCCACGGCCCGACTGATAATCCAAACCTCGGCTGGGACGAAGACGAAGACGTGCTTGCCGACCACATCCGCTATCCGTTCGTCGGCGGCCCAACCCGTTGAGCAGGGCGTGCCAGGCCCGTTGGCAGCCATCAACCCGATGTAATCGCTCCTCCCTCTCCTTGACCGGTTACCTGGGAAAGGGTAGGGTTGCGGGTGGTCTCTGGGCTGCTCATTTCTCTTGTCAAGGACTTAACCTCCCATGAGTTACGCCGATAATCCGTATCGCTCCCTGTCGTATGGCACGATTGCGGCCCACGCGGAGGTTGACGAGCGATCCGATTTCATCCGCAAAACCTACCTGCACCTGGCCGGCGCCGTCTTCGCCTTCATGGGATTGGAGGCCGTCCTGCTCAATGTGCCCGGCTTGTCCGACGGGTTTATGCAACTGCTGGAGGCATCGCGGTACGGCTGGCTGCTCGTGATCGGCGGTTTCGTGCTGGTGTCCTACGTCGCCGATTACTGGGCTCGCAGCGCCACGTCCGTCACCACCCAGTACTTGGGCCTGGGTCTTTACGTGGTGGCCGAAGCGGTCGTCTTTCTGCCGCTGCTGTATATCGCGGCCAAATACTACGATCCACGCGTGATTCCCACCGCCGGACTGGCGACCCTCGTGGTCTTCACCGGCCTGACGGCCATCGTTTTCATGACTGGCAAGGATTTTTCCTTCCTCCGCACTGGGCTGTTTCTGGGCGGACTCGTGGCCATGGGCTGCGTGGTCGCCAGCGTCATTTTTCCCTCGTTCGCACTGGGGATCGTGTTCAGCTTCGCCATGATCGGCCTGGCGAGCGGCTACATCCTTTACGACACCTCGAACGTGCTGCACCACTACCGCATCGGGCAGCACGTGGCGGCGTCGCTGGCCCTGTTCGCGTCGGTCGCGCTGCTGTTCTATTACATCCTGCGGGTTGTGATGTCGCTCTCGCGACGCTAGGCTTTGACGGAGAGGCGGGACGAGCAAAGCGAGTCCCGCCAGCTTGGATAATCCCCCGTGGGGCTCGTTCCGCGCGTCCCACCCCACGTTCAATTGCGGGCGTTCTCCGACAAAGCCCAGTTTGGTTGCTTTGTCGGCAAGCTCGCTACCGTCATGGCCGACGCAGCCGACTACGATCCGCGGTATATCGAGGGAATCGAGCACTTCAACAAGTGCGATTTCTTTGAGAGCCACGAGTCGTGGGAAGAAATGTGGACCGACGAGTTCGGTCCCTCCCGCAAGTTCTTGCAGGGCCTGATTCAAGCGGCCGTGGCCCTGCACCACTTCGGCAATGGCAACATCCGCGGCGCCAAAAAACTCTACTACGGCTGCCGCGGCTACCTGGAGCACTACCGTCCGCGGTACATGGGGCTCGACCTGGAGCAGTTTCTGGCTCAGATGCAGTCCTGTTTTTCCGACGTGATCGCCAGCCAGGAAGAGTTTCCGCGGATCGACATCGTGCCCGACCGCATTCCCGAGATCCACCTCGATCCGCCGCCAGCCGACAGGGCGGAATGAACGGGCACGGCTCCAGCCGGCTACGAAAGTAAGCCCTCTTGCCTTGGTTGTACCTGGTACAATCGGTGAGGGCTTCAGTCCTTCCCTTTACCTCGATGCAGGGGGACGCATGTTCGCCGTGCTCGGTGTCGGTCCGGTTGAGCTTCTTGTGGTCGGCGTGGTGTCGCTCGGCTTTTTCGGCTGCCTTGTTGCTGCCTTCATCCTTCTGGTGAGGGGCAGCCGGCGCCAGTAGCCCTCCCTCCTGCCCTGGGATCATCTGGGCGAACCACCCTCCGAACGACCGGAACCTTCATGCAATCCCTCGACAGGAATGCCTGGACATCGGCCATCGACGAAGCGCTTGCGCCCATCGAGCGCAGCGTGCTGCAGACTTACCGGTTTCCGTCAGCGAGTGACCTAAGGCGACAAATCCGATTGTCGGCTCAGTACGCTATTGGTACGGGACTGTTCCTCTACCTCAGTCTGTCCACGGGGAACCCTCTCTACGGCGTCGTGGTCTATGTAGTGTTCTTCCTTTGGATGGTCGCCAGGTTATTTCGTGCGTCGCGAATAACAGGCGCGATGCCCCGCATTATCGAGAAGTACGAGGCACGCCTTGCGGCCCTGCAGTCGGAACTTGCGCGAGTCCGCGCAGATGTGGATGGATCGCGGTAACCCCGCCAAACTTCCCGGCGGGTTCAGAACTCAAACGGTATCACTACCTCACCTGGACGCGTAACCGGTCACAGCCTGGGGAGCAGAGACGGGACGTTTTGGCCAGCGAAATGAGCGGTGACGGCTTGGGTGACGAAGTCCAAGGCGCTACGGTTTTGCTGGCGGCAGGTTTCAATGGCGGTAAGCATCGTTTCCACGA
>DASZPH010000002.1:0-6283 GCA_035550375.1 Pirellulales bacterium
TCGTGGAAACGATGCTTACCGCCATTGAAACCTGCCGCCAGCAAAACCGTAGCGCCTTGGACTTCGTCACCCAAGCCGTCACCGCTCATTTCGCTGGCCAAAACGTCCCGTCTCTGCTCCCCAGGCTGTGACCGGTTACGATTGCAATTGCACAGCGGCGAAACCGAGGTTGTCTTCCGGAACCTCCGCGTCGTAGAGATTGCGGCTCAGTAGTTCATCTTCTCGGCACCCAAATCGTCGTCGCCCTTCCTGGTGTAGCGGCCGTCGTGTTCAGACTTCCGTGACCGAGGATTTGAGCCAGGCTGACCAGATCGTTACCCGTGTCTGAAGTGGACCCCGAAAACTGGACAGGGCAATAAGGTGTAGACTCCTCGCAGGAGGCAAGCAGGAGGAGGGCCTGAATAGTGAGCAGGAAGCGTCGAGTGTTCGAGGTATCGTTCAAGGCGCAGGTGGCGCTGTCGGCGGTTCGTGGGGAGCAGACGACGGCGGAGCTGTCCTCGAAGTACGGCGTGCATTCGAGCCAGGTGACGGCGTGGGAAGAAGCAGTTCTTGGATCAAGCGGCGGAGCTGTTCGAGGACGGTCGGAGCAAGAGCCGCGATGAGTTGTCGGCGAAAGAGGAGCAACTCTACGAGCAGATCAGTCGCCTGAAGATGGAGGTCGAATGGTTGAAAAAAAAATCTGCGCAGCTCGGTGGCTGAGCGGCGGAGGTTGATCGCCGAGAGCCACAGGAGGCTGTCGGCGACCTCTTCTTCGCTGCAACGGGCGGCCCTTCAGCATTGCACGCGGCGACCGTCAGCATCATCGCCAAAACCCAGCAAATCGAGAATAGAAGCCGGCCCACCATTCCGGCATTGTAGCCAGCGACCGGCGGGCAAGCGACGATCGGAACGAGAACGCAAACTCAAGCCGACGAGTTCGAAGCGATCGGCCCGCATGATCGCTTCCGTTGTGTCTGTATGCGACGCAGGGTCTCGAACCCGCAGGCGCAACGTGCTTTACCGGCGCGATAGGACTGGCAAAGAGCAGACGATGCGAGCGATGCTGAACGTGGGACCGAGAGCATCACCCCGATCGTCGTCGAAGCCGGACTATGCCGACAGGACCACCGGAAAAGCCATTGCATAAACCGCCGTGATTGGTCCTAAACCGGACGCCTCCAAATCGGGGGAATTACCTCACCTTACCAACGAGGCAGCGCCGGTCAATGTCGACGACCGACCCAAGGCAGTGGCTGCTCCTAAATTGCTTCGTTCCGCCCACGCCGACCCAGACAGCTTGCGTCTTCCCTTCCTGGGTTGAGGCCGGCGTCATCGGCCAAAGACGGATCGCACCCGTTGCGTACAACACCAGCAAATTGCTTGCTCTATAAGCCGTCGTTCCCTCTTCAGGTCCAGCCGCAACGTGTCATGCGCTTTATGACGTAATTCTTGTTTTTTGTCTTGCTGCGCAGTACCGCGGGTACCTATGCTTGCGCGAAGCACAGTGGGGCTTCCCGCGCGTCGCGCCATCGATGGGTGTCCGCGCGCATCTCAATGACTGGGAGCATCACCATGGCATTCCACGGTTGGCACGACATTCGTGAATCTTTGCGAGGGCCCGTTGGATATCGCCGATGGTCGCCGCACGCCCGCCCGCGGGCCAGGCTTGAGGTTTTGGAATGTCGCGGCATGCTGGCAGCGGTGGTCGGCGGCTTCAACAATGGGGGAGATTTAATGAAAGACGTGGCCGCCGGCTTGGATGTGCCGATCGGATTCAACGTCAATTATTTGGGGATGACCTACGACCAGGTCAGCGTCTACTCCGATGGCGTCGTTTCGTTTGATGACGACAGCTACTACGGCAGCGCTTTTCAGATTCCCCAGCCGTTGTCCAACGACACGGTCTTCGGCACCAGCACGGTTATCGCCCCGTTCTGGGCCGGGGTCGCCACTTACAACGGGGTAACCGGTCATATCACCTTCGGCACCGGCACGGTCGACGGACAGAAAGCCTTCGGCGTCGAATGGAGTGGCGTGACGTATGTCAACGCACCGTCCACGAACCCCGAAACCAACACCTTCGAGCTCCTGCTCATCGATCGCTCGACGGACAATTCGCCCGGCGATTTCGACATTGAATTCAACTACAACTCGATCCAATGGGAAACCGGCGGCTCCAGCGGCAACGCGAACGGATTGGGAGGCAATTCAGCGCGCGTCGGTTATGCCGGCACGGATGTGACGAACACCTTTCATTCGTTCGAGCTGGGCGGCTCGGGGACGCCGGGTGCCCTGGTGAATGGTGGCGCGAACGCGCTGACCTCAGGCGACCTGAACAGCAGTGTTCCCGGCCAGTACATCTTTTCGTTTCGAGCCGGCCTGATCAGTTCCTCGAAGGGTTCTTTGACGGCGCTATCCGGGGCCCAAATCAACATCCGCCCAGATGACGAATTCAACGGCACGGTCGCCACGTTCAGCGACAGCAATCTCAGCGATAGCGGCGCCGATTTCGTCGCCAACACCAAGATCGACTGGGGCGACGGTACCACAACGACGGACATCACGGGGGCCGATGACGTCACGGGAAGCTCCGGACTGTTCGAGGTTGTCGGACACCACACCTACTCGGTCGCCGGGTTTTACACCGTCGCCGTGGAGGTCATGGCTGCCAACGGAGAAAAACTGTTAATCACCGGCACGGCCACGGTCTCCGAGACAACCGTTGCGAACCAGGAATACGTGCAGGCGGTCTACCAGGACGTGCTCGGCCGCGCAGCCGACCCGGGGGGCCTGACCTATTGGACGCGGAACCTCGATGCGGGCGTTGCCATCGATAGCGTGGCCGCGTCGATCGCACACAGCGACGAGTATTATGCCAATTTCGTGATCAGGCCCGCTTACGCGAATCTACTGGGGCGCACGGCGGACGACGCGGGAGTGGCGTATTGGACCGCCCAGATGGACGCCGGCGTGACCGATCAAATGCTCGAGGCCGATCTTGTTTCCTCCGGCGGGACAAGCGGCGAATTCTACATGGACGCCGGCGGAACGAACACACTTTGGATCGATGCGATTTACAAGCTACTCTTGGGCCGCACGGCCGACACCAACGGCGAAAGTTACTGGAACGGCCAATTGGCGGCGGGCCAGTCGCTGAATCAGGTGGCCCAGCGCATCGCCAGCAGCCAAGAGAACGATACGCAGCTCATCAACAACGACTACTTCCACTATCTCGGCCGTGCCGCCGACCCCGGCGGACTCGCTTATTGGATTGGCCAATTCGCCGACGGCAAGACCAATGAGGACATCATCGCCGGCTTCACAGGTTCAGCCGAGTACTATCAAGAACACACGAGCTAGGTCCGCTGTCGAGTTCTTCAGCGTCTTACGACGACGTGGCAGCTATTCACTGTGGTCCTGGACTAGCTCGGCCGGCTGCGCCTGCTCGGCCTACCGAAGCGGTGGGCCGCAGTGGTGCCACATCGAAGTGGCCGTGACGAACGGCATATCGGATTGGCATAACGACGGGAACAACAAACGCGCGCATCCCACGCAGGTCCAACACCTCGAGGCGACTTTGTGCGCAACAAAACAAATCCAATGCTGTGTTGAGCGTGGTGACAGAATTCTTGCTAAGTGACGGAATTTCTGTAAAATCTGGAAATCGCAATCGCTGATTTCCAGAGGACTTACGATTCGCGGGCGACCTTTACACGATCGCCCGGCCAGAGGTACGGCAGCTTCACGAAGATGCGTTACAAACCACGATGCCACAACAGGTTGGGCTACTGCGGATCGGGTGCCCGGCTGTTCCTGCCAAGCCATAATCGACTCCCACTTCCGCCAACGATCGCTACCTCTTTGAGCGCCACGCTACGGTCAACTATTCGTTTCACCCGGGAGGGTTTGAGTGTCACCTTTCGGCGTCATCGCGCTTCCCCGATTTGCGGCCCGCTCAAGCCCGTGACCGCACGATTTCACTGGTGTGCGGATGCGCTCTGTCAATGTGACCGAGGTGAGTGCGAGCGATAGTTGCGACCACCGCCGTCGGCCAATTCACATTGACCTTTTGGCGAAGGTGAAAAATCAGGTTTTTCAACACGCCCTACCAGGTTTCGGTTTGGCGAGGCTGGCCTGCCAAAACGATAGCCGTCCAATCTCTGAAACCGGCGCTGCGGAGATTGTCGAGTTTAGGTAAAGCTTCGGCATGGACGCCGCTGAGCTACTCAAGCAAGACCTCCGCAAGGGCCGCATCGACATTGATCGGCTCGTCGAACTGTTGCTGTCCTCGCAACAGCAGTTGCAGCAGGCGCAGAACGATCTGCGACAGGCACAACGGCGGATCGAAGAGCTGGAAAGGAAACTGGGCGGCTCGCCGACGGCCAAGACTGCCGAAGCATACTCGATGCGTGCGGAAGAACGGCGACAGCAAGCACGCGGCAAGAAGCCGCGGAAGAAAAGCAAGTCGCGGCGGCGCGGACGCCTGACCACCGCCCAAAAAATCGCCCAGGCCGAGCGGACGGAGAAAGTCTTTCCCCCGGATGTGCCCCGAAGCGATTGCAAGCTCTCGCACACGCGGACCGTTTGGCGCTTCGAAAATGGTCGCACCGTGCTCGTCGCGTACGAGATCTATCGCGGCCCGAAGAATCAGTACGGCGAAATTCCGGGCGCGCTGGGGCGCAGTGAGTTCGGCATGGAAATCATCGTGGCCGTCGCGCACCTGGTGCATGTCGTGGGGCTGTCGTTCGACAAAGCCTGCGCGGTGCTCAACTTCTTCCAGAACATGCGGCTTCGCAAATCGCAAGTCGAGGCCCTCCTGAATCAATTGTCCCGGCACTGGGAGAGCGAGTTCGAGACGCTCTGCACGCTGTTGGCCAACTCCTTGGTGGTCCATGCCGACGAGACCGGCTGGAGCATCAACAGTGTGTGGGCCTTGCTCTCGGAGAAGGCCCGCGTCGTCCTGTTCGGTGTCCACAAAGACAGCGCTACGCTGCACTTGATTCTCGATCCGACCACCTTTTCTGGCATCCTGGTCAGCGATGATGCCGCCGTGTACGCGGACTTTACACTCATGCAGAAGTGTTGGGCGCATCTCTTGCGCAAGGCGATCAAACTGACGCTGCTGGAACCAGAGACCTCCGACTATCGCCACTTGGCAGACCGGCTGCTGGAGATTTACCGCAAAGCGTGCCGCGTGCAGCAGGACCGTCGGCTCAGCGACGCGGGCCGCCAACGGAAGGTGGCCGAGTTGGATGACGAGCTTCTGGAACTATGCGGGCCGGCATGGTTCGCCGAGCTGCCGCCGTCGGAAGGCCCCGCCGACGATTATCGCCTGCTGATCAACGAGCTGATGCGGCTGATGCTCAGCCGGCAACTGTTCACGTTCGTCACCGCCGTGCCGGTGACCGCACCTCATGGGCAAACCACGTCGGTAAGCGGAACCAACAACGAAGCGGAACGGACGCTACGTTCTCCCGCGGAGGCCCGCCCCACGGGCCGGACCAACAAGACATTGCGCGGTGCGCGGCGTCGGACGGTGATCGTCAGCGTGTTGGAATCGCTTCGTCAGTATCTGGCGACGTTCACTTTGTCCAGCGTGATTGACGAAATCCGACGTTGGTCCGCCACGGGACGAAGTTGTTTCAGCAAACTCGCCCGCAAGCTTCGGCTCTCGCCTGGCGCCAAAGCGGTGTTGGACCGGATCTTTCCCCAGCCGAGCGGATAAAGCCACCTGGCTTCCGCTTCTCTTTCGACCTTGGATTAGTCCAACCTAAGGCACCTCTCTGCGCACTCAGCCCGTCCTACCGCGCGCAGAAATTGGACGGCTACCCAAAACGACTGCCACCTGCCGCCCGGCTAGAAGCCGAAATCTTTTTCGCCGAGCAATTGCGAAATCCGGCGATCAAGGATCGCGTCGGCGTCTTTAGCACGGTATTGCTCAAGCTAAGTGCGAACCCCGTGTTGGAAACGGTTGGACCAAAGTCATGGTTTCGATTCGATTGCTTGCTCTTCTTCGAGGACGAGAATGCGAGGGGTTACAAGCAACATCAGGGACGGAGCCGGAAGGCTGCCCTGAGAGTGTGAGCTGACGTTCCGGAACAACCGGTTGGTGTACGGAACCTTGTTCGACAGGGCATCTGCCTGAACGTTCTGAGCCGCGGTTGCTTCGGGGCCGAGGTCGATCAGCAGACTCTCGTCCGCCGTCAGACGGAACGAACGGGCGCCGGTCAGAGCCTCTTCGCGGTTAGAGGCATTGCACGCCAGGTTCAGCCGCAGGCCGCGACGATCTTCGTCGACGACCACC
>DASZPH010000003.1:0-1566 GCA_035550375.1 Pirellulales bacterium
AGAAGAAGTCGATGATGAGCTATATCAGGACGCTGTCCGCGTGGTCTGCGAGATGGGCCGCGCCTCGACTTCCACATTGCAGCGCCGCCTGCGCGTCGGCTATGGCCGTGCCGCGCGCCTGATCGATCTCATGGAGAAGGACGGCATCGTCGGCCCGCCCGACGGCTCCAAGCCGCGCGAAGTTCTCAAGAAACGCGACTGGATGCGCGAGGTCGATGAATCCGCGCGCTGACGAGAGCGTATCTGTAGCGGCGGCCCATTTTCGCTCCGGCGCCTTCGCCCTGGTTCCTGAGAAAGCCAATCTCCCAACTGGCGATCTCCGCTATTAATTAGGAAGATTCTCGTTGGTAAGGGCCAGCCATCGGCCTCGACGCCTGTTCGCTGTTGTAGCAACGTGAAAATGTCACCCTAACAGCCCGATGAAAATGTCACCCGGGCGGAGTTTGGCCAGCGGCGTGGTGGAGTTTGGTTTCTGCGTGATAGATCGAGACCTTCCCTTCGAGCGATTCGTAGATTTGCACTTTTGCGCCAGCAAAGCTGAAGCGTTTGGGCTGAGGGGGGATTTGGAACGAGCGGCCCTCCCACTGCACGACATTGTCGTTGCTGACGCTGCGTTCGTGCACAAAGCAGCAGATGCGGTCGAGGTTTCCTGGAGCAGGACGCCAAGCGGTTTCTGCGGCACGCGGAGGACGTGCGAAGCGGCGGTTGTAGTCAGGCAGGAAGCGGCGCAGGACAGCATTGGCACCATCCCGATCGGCGGCGCCGGCCAAGCGGAGTTCGCTGGTGAGGCGGTCCTGGAAAGTGCCCCACAGACGTTCGATGCGCCCCTTGGCCTGCGGAGAGTTAGCGGCGATGTAGGTGACGCCCAGTTGCGCCAGGGCGCGGCCGAACTGAGTGGGCTGGCGTTTGCCGGCAAGTTGTTCTTCGAGCGACCAATGATCGTCGTTGCGGACGAAGACAGGGTGGCGATCGCCGTAGAGACTGAGGGGAACACCGTGACGGCGCACCAAGCGGCGGAGCAGGTGGAAATAGCCGCGAGCATCTTCGGTGGGGAAAAATTCGGCAGCCAAGACCTTGCGGGTAGCGTCATCGAGAAAGCCGAGCAGGGTGAGTTCGGGGCCGCGATCTTCGAGCCAGCGGTGCAAACTGGCATCGAGCAGGAGCATTTCGCCTTCCCGGGCACGCGCAAGGCGACGCTGGCGGTGAGTCGGTGCGCGCCGCTTGCGCGGCGAGCCAAGACCGGCTGAACGCAAGAGGCGGCGAAGGGTTTCACGACCGAGAGATAGACCTTCGACTTCCCCCAGCTTCTCGCAGAGATGATGATCGTTGAAACCGGCATAGCGGGTGCGGGCCAGCAAGAGAATGCGCTGGCGCAGGGGTTCGGGCAAGCGGCGTGGACTGGGTCGGCCACGGCTGACGTGAGCCAGAGCCGCTGCGCTGCCTTGCCGATAGCGCGATTTGAGACGTTTGACATGCCGAGGCGTTAGAGCGAGCAGCTCCGCGGCTCTGGCACACGTCAGAGTCCCCTGCACACACGATGAAATGACTGCCACTCGTTGCAATTCC
>DASZPH010000004.1:0-66795 GCA_035550375.1 Pirellulales bacterium
ATTGGCGCTCCTCCTTGAAAAATACCGCCACGACCCCGCCCGACTGCAATCGTTCTTTCGGATCGCACGACTCCCTATGTAGCGCCGCCTTGAAATTTGGATCTGTGAGGCTCATTAACTACCTAGGACTCAATAGGAAGGGCAAACTTGAACGAATCGGCCGCCGGAGGCCTACTCGGGGTCGTAGCTCAGCACGTAGTCGTCGAAACGAATCTCACGTTCGTCCGTCGGCACGGCCTCAAACACCAGGCCGATCATCTTCTGGAACCGCTCCGGCACCACGCGGTAATAGTTGTGCTTGCCTTCGCGGCGCGATTCGATCAACTCCGCCTCCCGCAGCAAGGCCAGATGGTGGCTGACGGCGGGCTGACTTTGATGAAGGATTTCGCACAAGGCGCGAACGTGAAGCTCGTCGTTGTGGGACAGGTAGAAGAGGATGCGAAGCCTCGTCTCGTCCGATAAGAGCTTGAAGATGGTTACCAGATCTTTTACGACCGCTTCCGAAACGTCGGGCAAGGTCGCCGTTGCTCCGGAATGGTCGCTGTAATCAGTCGCTTTGCCAATCATGTTCTCCTCCTGGTCGCGTCGTCCGGGCCGAAAACGGCTCGGGCGAAGCGTGCCGTTTCGGACGGACCTGAATGCGGCGTTTGCGGAGACCCTCCGTGTCGTTCGCCGGACCTGCCGTTCACCCTGTCCCCGCGGTCAGCTTCATGATGGCTCGATGCGTCGCCCAAGAAGAGCGAAAGCCGTTTGCCCCCTGACACTCCGCCAAATGCAAGGAGAACACGATCGGTGTCGAAGCGTAATACGCCCGAAGAAATCATGAAGATGAGACCGTGCGTGACGCCGCTTTTTCCGATCGCAGAACGCGGTCGGCAGAAGCTCACTCCTATACGGCGACACGCTTGTAACGTGATGCCGTCATTCTACCGAGTGGCAGCCAATTTTGAAAGGTTTTGTTCGGCTCTGGGCCGTGTTTTTTTTGGCCTCAGTTGACTCTTTCCAGCGGGCGCTTGCTAGCAACAAGGGGGTTTTGCCCAAAAAAGCAGGTTCGGATATGCGGCTAGGCGAGCGACCCGGAAGGTTTTACCTTAGAGCCTGCCTGATGGGCGTGAAACGGCGAGGAAAAAATGCCCGCTTTTGAGCGGTTTTGACTGTTCTCCGGGCGTATTCGGCAGCCGGTGATTTCACGCAACCCGTCCGTCGTCGACTTCGATAATAGGCTTGCGCGGTGATTGGCCGCGCGCCGACCAGGGAAATCACCTATGTCAACCGTGACTTACTCGCAGACAAACCGGCCGATCTCGGTCACGACCCCCCTGGGCAAGGACAAATTGCTCCTCGTCGGCTTTTCCGGCAGTGAGGCCATTTCGCGGCCGTTTAGCTTTCAACTCGAATTGAAGGCCGACAACAAGAATCAGCAGGACATCGCCTTTGACAAGCTGCTCGGGCAGAAGATCACCGTGCAGCTCACTCAAGCCGACAACAAGCCGCGATATTTTTCGGGCATCTGCAGCCGGTTCAGCCAGGGCGAGAAGGGCACGATCTTCACCGCCTACCGGCTGGAGATCGTGCCCCAATTCTGGCTCCTCACGCACGTCTCGCAGAGCCGCACGTTCCAGCAGTTGTCGGTCCCTGACATCCTCAAGCAGGTGCTCACGGGGCTCGATGTGACCTATGAGCTGCAAGGGACTTTCGAGAAGCGAGATTACTGCGTGCAGTACCGGGAAACCGATTTCAACTTCGCCAGCAGGCTGATGGAGGAGGAGGGGATCTACTACTTCTTTAAGCATTCGGCCGACGGGCACAAGATGGTCCTGGCCAACACGCCGCAAAGCCATTCCGACATGCCCGGCCCGAGCAAGGTGGTTTTCGAGACGGTCGAATCGGGCCACCCGCACGACGAGGACCGCATTTACGTCTGGGAAAAGTCGCAGGAGCTGCGGGCCGGAAAATGTACGCTTTGGGATCATTGCTTCGAGCTCCCGCACCAGCATCTGGACGCCCAAAAGCCGGTCCAGGAGAGCCTGCAGGTGGGCAAGGTGACTCACAAGCTCAAGGTGGGGGGCAACGACAAGCTCGAGCTCTTCGACTACCCGGGCGAATACGCTCAGCGCTTCGACGGAATCAACCCCAGCGGCGGCGAACAGTCCAGCGAAGTGCAGAAGATTTTTAAGGACAACACGAGAACCGTCGAAATTCGCATGCAGGAGGAGGCGCTGTCGAGCCTGGTGATCAACGGCGCGAGCGGCTGCCGCCAGTGGACCAGCGGTTTCAAGTTCACGCTCGATCGTCACTTTGACGGCGACGGTCAATACGTCGTTACCAGCGTGCAGCACTCGGCCCAGCAGGGGAGTTACCGCAGCGACGAGACCAGCTTTCACTACCAGAACACCTTTACTTGCATCCCGGCGGCGCTGCCCTTCCGTCCGCCGCGCGTGACCCCCAAGCCGTTCGTGCAGGGGACGCAAACGGCCGTGGTGGTGGGAACTTCGGGCCAGGAGATCTTCACCGACAAATACGGCCGAGTGAAGGTGCAGTTTCATTGGGATCGGCAGGGCAAGAGCGACGCCAACAGCTCCTGCTGGGTGCGGGTCGGGTCGATCTGGGCCGGCAAGGGTTGGGGGGCGGTTCACGTTCCGCGCATCGGCCAGGAGGTGATTGTCGCCTTCGAAGAAGGAGACCCTGACCGGCCGATCATCATCGGCAGCGTCTACAACGCCGACATGATGCCCCCTTACACGCTGCCCGACAACATGACGCAAAGCGGCATCAAGTCGCGCAGCACGCTGCAAGGCGGCCCGGACAACTTCAACGAATTGCGGTTTGAAGACAAGAAGGGCTCCGAGCAGGTCTATTTCCACGCCGAAAAGAACTTCGACCGCGTCGTCGAGAACAACGACACGCTCAAGGTCGGCAGCGACAAGGCCGATGACGGCAGCCAGACGATCGAGATCTGGAAGGACCGCACCGAGACGGTGAAACAGGGGAACGAGCTGGTCACCATCGAACAAGGAAACCGCACCGTCAACGTCAACACGGGCAACGACAGCCACAATATCAAAACGGGCAACCGGTCGGTCGTGATCAACATGGGGAACGACTCGCTGGCGATCAAGATGGGCAACCAGACCACGAAGCTTGATCTGGGCGCCAGTTCGACCGAGGCGATGCAGTCGATCACGCTCAAGGTCGGTCAAAACAGCATCACCATTGACCAGATGGGCGTCACGATCAAAGGGATGATGGTCACCGTCGAGGGTCAGATTCAGACGGCGATTAAGGGAGTGATGACACAAGTGCAGGGCAGCGCTATGACGCAGATTCAAGGCGGCATCACGATGATCGGGTAATTCCAGAGGTTCAGTTCTATGGCCATTCCACCGCTCACCAAAATAGCAGCCAAAACGGCCGCGGAAATCTGCGCCCACTTCGAGCTGGGCGAGCAAGCCAAAACTCTGCCGCAGGCCGGTTTGTCGCCCGGAGCCTTCCTCGAGCGGCTGATCAGTGAGCGGCACTTTCCGGATGCGATCCGCTTCCTGGCCTTCGCCTTGCCGAAGCGGGAAGCCGTCTGGTGGGCCGCGCGGTGCGCGCGGTCGGTGGGCGGGACGGCGCTGCCGCCTGAGCAACAGGCCGCCCTGCAAGTTGCCGAACGCTGGTGCGTGGCGCCGACCGAGGAACTGCGTCGGGCGGCGATGGCCGCATCCGAAAAAGCCCAGCTCAAGAGCCCGGCCGGTTGCACGGCGCTGGCCGTGTTCTTCAGCGGCGGCAGCCTGGCGCCGCCCAACGTGCCTGCGGTGCCTCCCGCTGAGGACCTGACGGCCCGCACGGTCATCGGCGCCGTGTTGATGGCCGCCGTCGTCAGCGAGCCGGAAAAAGCCGAGCAGAAATACCAGCGATTCGTAGAACAAGGGCTGGCGTTGGCCAGCGGCAAAGAACAGGTGAAGTGATTTACTCTCCCGCTCCCGTGGCAGAGGGCCGGGTGAGGGCGGGTGGAACGACTAACGGTATGGCTCTCCTTCGGAGAAGCCAGGTACTCTTTCTCGAATAGGGTCTGACATGGGACAACCGGCCGCGCGACTTACCGACATGCATGTCTGTCCAATGGTTACCGTCCTGGTGCCGCACGTGGGCGGTCCGATCGCAGGGCCGGGCGCGCCGACCGTTTTGATCGGCGGGCTCCCGGCGGCCCGCGTCGGCGACATGCTCGTCTGCGTCGGTCCTCCCGACGTAATTGCCCTGGGGAGCTTCACCGTGCTCATCGGGGGCCAGCCAGCCGCGCGGATGGGCGACCTGACGGCCCACGGCGGCTCGATCGTGCTGGGATATCCGATGGTGCTGATCAACTGAGCCGTGGCCTCGTGGCGACGTTGGCGGCTCCGACGCTCCGCGGCCGAGAAAGCGCCACGCGATCCGGCTCTCCCTTTCGCAGAGGGCCGCGGCCATCTTTGGAGCGCGACCTTGCCGAATTTATCGAAGCGACCGATTTCACGGCCATAGCTTCCGGCGGGTTGAACTATGCTTTCGATGGTATGAGCTCCTTTTCTTTGGACCATCGAAATCATGCAGGCCAGCGATTGTGAGTCGGCAACGGCCGGGTTATCTGATCCTCCCATCTCAGAGCGTCTGATCGAGCCAGGGGCGATTCGCCTCTCCGAGATTATCTCGGCGCTCTCGGTGGCCCTCGACATCACCCAGGGACAACCCGAAGGTCACTGCATGCGCAGCGCCCTGGTCGGAATGCGTCTCGCTCAGGAGCTCGATCTGTCGAGCAACGACCGCTCGGCCCTGTTTTACGCCTTGCTCCTCAAAGATCTCGGTTGCTCCAGCAACGCGGCCAAGGTGACCTATCTGTTTGGCGCTGACGACCATCTCGTTAAACGATCGGCCCGCATGATCGATTGGACGAAAACGGGCGAGACAATTCGGCATGGTTGGAAATACTGCTCGCCCGGAGGCTCGGTACTCGAGAAGCTTCTCAAGATGGCGGCCATGGCCCGTAGCGGCGTCGCGGGGGCCCGAAAAATCGCCGAAACGCGCTGCGAACGGGGAGCCGGCATCGCCCGCATGTTGCGGCTCCCGGAGGCGACCGCCGCCGCCATCTTCGATCTGGACGAGCATTGGAACGGCTCCGGACATCCGTTCGGGTTGAAGGGAGACGAGATCTCATTGCTGGGCAGGATCTGCTGCCTGGCGCAAACGGTCGAGGTTTTCTTCACCACCTACGGTCTCGAATCGGCCATCGACGTGGCCCTGCAGCGGCGAGGTGAGTGGTTCGATCCCGACCTGGTCGACGCCTTGGCCGCATTCAAGAACGAACCGGGTTTCTGGCAGCAACTGCTCAGCGACGATCTACCCAACGAGTTGAACCGTTGGGAACCCGAAGACGCCACGCTCATGGCGGACGAGGCTTGTCTCGACCGCGTGGCCGAAGCGTTCGCCAAGGTGGTCGACGCCAAGAGCCCCTGGACGTTTCAGCATTCCACTCGCGTCGCCGAAATCGCGGTCGGAGTGGCCGAGCAATTCTCATGTCGCAGCGAAGTCCTTCGCGACATCCGCCGCGCCGGTTTGCTGCACGACATCGGCAAGCTGGGCGTCTCGAATCTGATCCTCGACAAGCCCGGCAAGCCGACGGAGGAGGAATTCGAGCAGATTCGCAAACATCCCGACTACACGCAGCAAATCCTGGAGCGAGTCGACGCCTTCGAAAGGCTGGCAGACGTGGCTAGCGCGCACCACGAGCGGCTCGACGGCCGGGGTTACCATCGCCGGCTCGACGAAACGCAGGTGCCTTGGATCGCTCGCGTGCTGGCCGTGGCCGACATCTGCGAGGCCATGTCGGCCAAGCGACCCTATCGTGACGCTCTCCCCTGGGATCGCATCCGTCAGATCATGGCCAAGGAAGCGGGGCCGGGGATCGATGCGGACTGCTTCGCGGCCCTTGAGCGCTGGATCGAACGCAACGAACTCGCCACGCGCGTCGAAGTCCAGATGCGCGAGGTGGAGCGGCTGGTCGCCGAGTTGTAGGGGTGTCGCTGGCTCGGACGCGCCGCAAGCGGAAAAGGCGGTCGCCAGGCACCGCTCCGGTCACGGCGTGTCGGGCCTACTTTGGCACTTCAGTAAGTTCGATTGGTATCGACCAAGAACAGGCCGTTGTTTGCCACCGGCAGCGAGGGAAGCCAGCAACGGCCGGCCACGCCGCTTGAGCGGGCATTGCGGCCCGAATAGAACCAGACGCCGATTGTGAAGTTCCAGGCATCTTGGTTAGCACCGGACGGGCCGGGACGGGAAGATGGGTGCATGTAGTTCACCAGTGCGTACAGACTGAAGCGGTCGTTGAGCGGAACATTCGCTTGAGCACTGGCGAGATAATCGCCCAGGCTACCCGGCGCGCCAAGTCGATGACGTTCCGGTACGCCAATCCAGATCCAGGTGTCGGCCCCTCCGGGAGCCCACTTGTAGTGCCAGAACACGTTCAGTTGATCGATGGGCCGCCACGTGGTCGGCCCGACGCCGGCGATATTCTTAGAATCGCCGACCATGCGCCACGCGCCCCAAAGGCCAACCTCGTTCGCCGCGTTTAGCGCGTATCCCGCGTGAACCCGCCACTGGCTCAGGGCGATGGTCTGTCCGTAGACGCCAAAGTTATTCACGATCATCCAGTCGTTGACCACGGCCAGGTTCAGCTTGCTGCTCGCCGTCGGCTTGCGAAAGAAGCCGTAGGTCACGAAACCTTGCGTCTCGGCCTCATTCTGGTTGAAGATGCGGTAGTCGGTCCCCGACCAGTCGAACACCCCAACACTTCCGCCGGCTTGAAACCCGATGCCCGTCAGGTCGCTGAAGGCCCCGAGCCGCGTGCCATAGTTGAGCCCCGTGACGATGCCGTTGTTTTCCCAACTGCCGTCTGAAATGCCGCGAAAGGCATCGTAGCTGACAAAGCTTACCAGACCCGCAAGAGGCGCGTCGTCGCACGACGCTGGCGAAGCTTTCAGCGCCGTACGGCCCGTTGTCCGTGCCGAGGGCGGCAGGTAGGAAGGCTGGGTGGGAAGTACGGCCAACCGGTCGTCGGGCGGCCCCGATCTGACGACGGACGCCGGCAACGAGAGTAGCTCCGAGGAGTTTCCGTCCAGACTGATCGTCGGCCGAAAGGTTGGAACCGTCTCAACCACCTGCGGGGCTTGGGCGTGGGCGTGCGTCGCCAGCAGGCAGCCAAGTGACAGGATAGCGAACAACCGCATGGGCGTCCCTTTTTGGCTGCGACGAACTGCACGTTTCTGGCGCTCGATCTGCGGGCTTTCCCAACTTTCTCTCGGCTGCGAGGCGCCGGTGCCGACAGCCTTGTGGCCGCGCTCAAAACAGCTTCCCCATCTTTGCGGGGCGGGACCACTCGGGTGCGTAACCCATAGCCAACGGCGCCCGTGAGCGTTGCATTGCGTTCGGGCCCAAAGTGCATCGAGGGCCGCTGGACACTTCGACCCTTGCGCTCCCCGTTGGCTACCTGATTAAACGCTCTTGGCAACGGGCCATTGCAAGGCAGTTGCCGCTCGCACAGAATTGGCACACTCTTTGGCCTCACATCCGGTTCCACCCCCATGCCCCGACGGTCCGTCGCGCTTCTGCTCGCCATCAACCTGCTGAACTTCATCGACCGCTATGTGCTGGCGGCGGCGCTGCCCAAGATCCAGGCCGAGTTCTTTTCGCCAGGCGACGAAACGGCGCGGGCCAAGATGGGGTCGCTGGCCACGGCCTTTCTGGTTTCGTATATGCTGACGGCGCCCTTCTTTGGCTGGCTGGCGGACACGATGCCGCGCTGGAGGCTGATCGGGCTGGCGGTCATCGGTTGGAGTCTGGCGTCGGGGGCGTCGGGCCTGGCGGCCTCGTTCACGGCCCTTTTCGTTACCCGGCTTTTCGTCGGCATTGGGGAAGCCGCCTATGGTCCCGCGGCGCCGACGCTGCTGTCCGACCTCTTTCCCATCGAGCGCCGTGGGCAGATTCTCGCCTGGTTTTATATGGCGATTCCGGTGGGCAGCGCGCTGGGATTCGTTTTGGGCGGAACGGTCGCCGATCTCTGGCACTGGCGGTGGGCCTTTTATCTGGTGGTAGTTCCCGGATTGCTGCTCGGCATCCTCTGCTTTTTCATGCCGGAACCGAAGCGCGGAGGCGAGGAGGCCGTGCAGCGTAGGGCCCGCCTGGCCGACTACGCGCTCTTGCTGCGCACCCCCTCCTACGTTCTCAACACGCTGGGCATGACCGCCCTGACTTTCGCCATCGGGGGCGTGGCCTATTGGATGCCGGACTATATCCACGTTTTTCGCGGCGAACCCGACCTGGGGCGCGTCAACCAGATTTTCGGCGCGATCACGGTCGTGTCGGGCATCTCGGCTACGTACCTGGGGGGGCTGGCCGGCGACCGCCTCACGCGGCGCTGGCCGGGCGCCTATTTTCTCGTGTCGGGCCTGGGAATGCTGCTCGCCTTTCCCTGTTTTCAACTCGCCTTGAGCACGCCGTTTCCGTGGAGTTGGGGTTTCATCTTCCTGGCCGAATTCTGGTTGTTCTTCAACACCGGCCCGACCAACACAATTCTGGCCAACGTCACCCACCCCGCGGTCCGCAGCACGGCCTTTGCCATCAACATCTTCGTGATCCATCTCTTCGGCGACGCCCTGTCGCCCCCGTTGATCGGCGTGCTGGCCGATCGCTGGGGCGGAAACATGAACGTCGGCTTTTCTGCGGTTTCGGCAGCCATCGTGGTCGGCGCCTTGATTTGGCTCTGTGCCGTGCGCCATCTGGCCCGCGACACGGCGCTGGCGCCGCAGCGCATTTCTACGCCTTAGCAGTAATGCTTCGTGAGCACCAACAGGGCAAGGCTTGTTGGCGTCCCACGTTCCCACGGTGCAGGAGAGACAAAAGGGTCAGAACGGGGTCAGAACGATTTTGTAAGAAGAGCTCTCTAAACCGCCTGCTGCTGCAAACCACCCTCACCCCGGCCCTCTCCCAAAGGGAGAGGGAGAGTGCGTGACGTGGCGGGGCCGTCTACAGCCAGCACGCGCGCTCGCAGGGCGACCAAGAGCTCCCGCCGATTAGGATACGAGTGAAGGATGCTCGAGGGGATGGGGCAGCCAATCGTCGCGTGAATCGTCGTGCCGATTTTTCTCCTTGTCTCGCGGACGAACATGGCCAGCCGGGTCGCGGGCCCGATTCGCGCGGCGAGATTGAACATCCACGAGTTCTGACCATGAAAGTAGATGGGCAACACCGTGACACCCGCGGTTCGAGCCAGTCGACCGGCGAAAGGGTGCCACTCGCTTTCCACGGCCTCACCGAAAAGACGCGGCGACGAAGCGACCTCGCCGGCCGGAAACATAATGATCGCGCCACCCTCCTTCAATCGGCAAACGGCTTCGGCGCGCGCGCGAAGATTGGCGTCCCTGGCTTCCGCCGTCCCGGAGAAATCAATTGGTAGCAGCCAGGGACGGATTTCGGGAATCTGTTCCAGCAGGCTGATGGCCATGAGTCGGAAATCGCTGCGCACCCTCTTGAGGATATGGCAGGCGGCGATTCCGTCGACGACCCCAAAGGGATGATTGGCCAGGCAGAGCAACGGACCGTCGCAGGGAATCTGGTCAAGGGGAAGACCGTCCAGCTCAAGATGGATTTCCAGAACCGATAGAGCGGCAGCCCACACGTCGGCACCTTCTGCGACCATCGCCGCACCCCTCGCGTAGCGGCGCCGCAAGGCCCGGATGCCGGTGATTGCTTCGATGCCGCGGATCCAGAGGCGCTTCACCGGCGACCGTTCGCCGTCGGAGTAACTCAGCAACATGGGATGGCTTCGCTGAAGCGTCGCGTCTCAGCGCGTCGTGCTCTATTCGCGGCGCTGCCGTTCAGACGGGCACGGCCGCCTCACCGGACGACGGGGAGTGGAGGTTCGAAAACGGTTCTCCGCCTTCCCAGTCTTCCGCAAGCGCCGGAGTATACACGATACGCGACGGCACGTGGGGATACAACGATTCCAGCCGGATCGAGCCGTCGTTGTCTTCGACCAAGGCCGTACAGTTTTCCACCCAATCTCCCGTGTTGAAATAGGTCATTCCTCCTGAAGTGACCACGCCCGGTTTGTGTATATGGCCACAGATGACGCCGTGGCACCCGATCGAGCGAGCGTGTTGGAACAACTCCTGCTCAAACCGGCTGAGGAAGCGAACGAACGCCTTGACCTTATCCTTGAGGATGGCGCACATCGCGTAGGGACTGTGACCGCGCCGCCGCAGAAGCCGGTGGGTCCACCAGTTGAACGACAGAAAGGGTTCGTAGGCCATCGAGGTGGCGACGGACAGCCATTGATAGCGGCATTCGATGACGTCGAACTTGTCGCCGTGCGTCACCACGAACCGCCGCCCGTCGCGGGCCTGGAACAAGAATTCGTCTTGCACGCGGAGCCGGACCCCCGCGCTTTCGACGATCTGCCGCATCTCGGCGCACCGCAGGAAGGCGTCGTGGTTGCCCGGCGTGTAGTACAGTTCGGTTCCTTCGCGCGCCAGTTGCAGCAGGCGCGCAAAGATTCTCGTGTACACGGGCTCCCAACGCCAGGCGGAACGTAGTTTCCAGCCATCGAGAAAGTCTCCCAAGATAAAAAGTTGCTCGGGACGGAAACGCAACAGGAAGTCCAGGAAGTGTTCTGGCTGCGCGTAGCGAAAGCCCAGGTGGACGTCGCTTACAAACAGGGTGCGAACATCCCGTTCGCTACAGGCAGATGCAAGGGCCATGATAGTCGCCAATAGGGTTACGATTTGCCATCGACGACCAAGGGCCCGTTGTTAAGAACCCTCGGCCGTCGCCAGGCTGCGAGTTCTCGCAGCAAGTTTCCTCCGTTTCGCCAGCGCCTGAAACGCCGTCACCAACGAAGCCATGACGGCCGGCGCCAGACGCACGCGCGGTACCGCGGCGCCGCCGCCGCGCCGATGCTCGGCGATGGTCTCGATATAGTGCTGCCGCACACAGGCGATCGATTTCTTCCAGCCGCTGTCCTCGATGCGTCTTCTCGCGGCGGCAGCCAGGCGACGGCGCAACGCTTCGTCGCCGAGCACCGCCTTGAGTGAAGCAACCGCGTCGGCCGGGTCTCCCGGCGCGAACAGCAGGCCGTCTTCTCCGTCTTCAAGCAGGCTCGGAATGCCGCCGGCCCGCGGCGCGATCACCGGCAGCCCGGAGGCCATCGCTTCCAGCACGACGTTGCCCATCGTCTCGGTTTCCGAGGCGTAGACGAACGCGTCGGCCGAGGCGTAAGCCGTGGCCAGTTCCTCTCCCTGCAGATATCCGAAAAAATTTGCCGGAAGGCCCGCAAAGCGGCGCTCGAGCTCGGCCCGTTGTGGACCGTCTCCGATGATGGCGAGCTGCGCCTGAGGCGTCTGTTTCAGCACGTCGGCCAGAAACACGACGCTCTTCTCCGGTGCAAGCCGGGACACCGTAATGAGCAGCGGTCTTTCGACGCGCCCCATCGAAAGGCGTCGTCGCATCTGGGCACTGGCTCGGCCCGGATGGAAGAGCGTGCTGTCGACGGCCGGGGGCCAGAACTGAACGCGCTCAAAGCCGCGAGCGGTCAATTCGTCGCGCATCACGGTCGAAACCGTCAGGTTGGCGTCGGCGCAGTTGTGGTAGTCGCGCATCAGCCACCAGAGGGTTCGGGACAGCGGCTTGAGAAACGGGTATCGCTTCACAAACTCGCCGTACAGCGTGTGGAACGAAAAGACAGTGGGAACGTCGATGCCCGCCTTGTGCAACAGGTCGAACGAGCGGAAGCCAAAGGCAAAGGGATTGACAAAATGAATCAGGTCCGGGGCAAACTCTCGCATGGCCGCAGGCAAACGCTGGTCCGGTACTCCCACCAGATACTCCGGATAGGCCGGAAAGGGAAAGCTGCGAAACTCGACGTAGCGAACGGGCGATACGCCTCGATTGTCGACCTGCGGGCAAATCACCAGAACTTCGTCGCCCGCCTCGATAAGATGGCGAATGAGGTTCATCGTGCGGATGACAACGCCATCCACCTTGGGGAGATAAACCTCGGCGATGATTGCGATTCGCATTCCTCTCTCGTCACTGCCGGTGGGACATTCGTCGCTACCGGTGCCTCGCCCTACTGACCCTATATCGCTGCCCCCCCTATATCACTGCCGACCCCCAGTCACGGCCGACCCCAGTCACGGCCGACCCCAGTCACGGCCGGTGCAGCAGACCGTCTGTCTTCCGCAGAATTCAGTTGTGCTCGTTTTCGGTAGGGAGTCCGTTTGTCTGGACCGGCTCTATGGGGGCTCGGTCTCATCGAGGATGGGCGGCTTTCGCGCCAAACCGATGGCGATCTTGTGGTGGTCGCTGATCGGAAAGACGAACGTGTTCAGCAGTCGTCTCACAGAGGGCTTCGCCTTGTGCAACCCGAGGTCCTCGATGAACGGCGTGAGCCAGCCGCCCCGGTAACCGAAGGCCATGAATTCGTCGAAATTCTTGAAGTCGAGCTTGGGCTCGAACGTCTCGACGCTGCACACCTCCAAGCCTTGCTCGGCGAAGACGCCCACGACCGCGGCTGCATCGTCGGGGGTGATCAGGCCCGACAGATCCAACCGTCGGCGCTTAGAGAAAATCAGCCGTACCAGCATCGATTGGGCCGTGTGTCGCAGCTTGGGGTAGGCCGCGCTGGTCACGCCCACGAACGACCAGCATCCGCCAGGCTTGAGCCGTGCGAAAATGCGAGGCGCGAGGTGCCTGATCGGCACGAACCCCGTGATAAAATGCGTGCAAATCAGATCGAACGATTCCTCGCCAAAAACGTGTTCCACGCTCGCCGCGTCTTCCACGGTCGCGTTCAAGCCGGGAATCCGCCGGCGGGCGATGTCGATCATGCGCTCCGAAATATCGAGCCCGTAGGGACAAACCTTGCGGCCGCTGGCTGCCTGCAGCTTCTCGATGAACAGGCCCGTGCCGATGCCCAGGTCAAGAGCGGACAAAGGCGGTTGACCAGCGTCGAGCGGAACAGCTCGGCGAACATGCTCCAAAGCCTGGTTAAGAGCGTCGTTGATTACCGACAACGGGTCAACGTCGTAATGTTCCGCGATGACTTCGTCGTATTGGCGTTGAATGACGGATGAGCTCATGCGATCCAGTAACCTAGTCCATGGTTACTTGTGGTTTTTGAAGAAGTACAGTCGGGCACCACGATCGCCACTCCGTCGGCATCTCGCAACCGATATCTCGCTAACCCAGATGATCTCGCAAACGAGGCATCTTGCAGCCGAGATCGAAACCCGAAACTCTAGTTTCAGGCCTACTCTAAAGAGGCGACGTTATATGGGGGTTAAACGTACATTAGTTTTGCGCTAAAGTCCACAAGTCGGGTTCGACGCTGATTTACGGTGGTGCCACCCCGTGCCATACTCGTGTTTTGCCGTCCGCTCCGCCGCCGAACCCATGCTTAATCAGCCCACGCTCGCCGCCTTCAAGGAGATCCGCTTGGCGCGCGATGCTCGTTTCTGCTTGCGGAGCCAGTGTATTACAGGTGACCATGCCGTTTGACTTCGACGCCATTGTGATCGGCAGCGGCGCGGGCGGTGCCGCCTTTGCCCACCACCTTGCTGGCGCGGGCAAAAACGTGCTGGTCGTCGAGCGCGGCAAGCGGCCGGACGTAACGCGCACGCCCGCGGCGGAACGCCAGACGTTGATCGACAAGGAGCCCTACGACGATCGTCCGATCGAAGTGAACGACACGGCCGCCCGGCTCTACATGGGCGGTGTTCTCGGCGGCGGGACGTCGCTGTTCGGCGCCGCGCTGATCAGGCCGGCCGACGACGATTTTCACCCGGGTAAGCACTACGGTCCCCGCCTTCCCCGGGAGTTGTGGGATTGGCCGATCACGTATGACGACCTGCGCCCGTTTTACGACGAGGCGGAAGAACTGTTCGCTCTGGCCGGCACGCCCGACGAGGAATTCGCGCCCTTGAATCGGCCTCGGCGCCTGTCGGCCGACGTCCTTCCCTTCGCGCCGGTCAACCAGAAGCTGATGTCTGCCAACCGCGCCGGCGGGTTGCGCCCCTTTCGGTTGCCGCTGGCTATCGACACAAGCCGCTGCGCCCGCTGCGACATGTGCGCCGGCCTTTTGTGTCCGCACGGGGCGCGGAAGTCGGCCGCACACTTACTCGACGCGGCCGCCGCGACGGGCAAGCTCCAACTTCTGGTCAACACCGAAGTCGAGCGGCTGGCGACGCTTCCCGGCGGGCGGATCGAAGGCGTGGTCGTTCGCCCGCGAGACTCGCAGGAGCGCAAGTTTCTGCGCGCCCGGTGCTTCGCCCTGGCGGCGGGCGCAATCGGCTCGCCGGCCCTCCTGCTTCGCTCGGGCATCGAAGCTCGGCACCTGGGGCGCAACTATATGATGCACTACTCGCCGATCGCCGTCGGCCTCTTCGCCCGATCGACCGGCGCCAGCGAGACCTTTGTAAAGCAGGTCGGTTTCGCTGATTTCTATTACGGCACGTCGGACTGTCGTCACAAGCTGGGCCTCGTGCAATCGTTGCCCGCGCCAGGTCCGCTGATGCTGGCCAAAAGCGGCATGAAACGTTGGCCCCGCTGCGCACTCAGATTCCTGCGCAAGCGGATGCTCCCCCTGGCTGGAATCGTGGAGGACTTGCCCGACCCGGCCAACCAGGTGTTCGTCAAGCCGGACGGGTCGGTTGGCCTCAAGCATCGGTTCAGCGGTTTCGACATCGAACGCGGTCGGGCGCTGGGGCTAGAAATGTGCCGAATTCTGCGCCGCGCCGGTGCCCTGATCTGTTCCTCTCGGGCCTTCCCTTCCCTAGAGCATGTTGCGCACCAATGTGGTACATTGCGTTTCGGCCGCGATCCCGACCACGCCGTAGTCGACGCCGATTGCCGCCTGTTTGGACAAGCCAACCTGTTTGTCACCGACGGCAGCGTGCTGCCTACGTCGCTGGGGGTGGGCCCGGCGCTGACGATCGTGGCCAACTCGTTGCGCGTCGCCCGAATCGCGCTGCAGGCGACCTGATGGGGCAAGCCGATACGGGCCAACCCGATTGCAAAGGAGCACAGTGACGGCCAAGTTCAAAGCTCGCGTTGAGCAGATTCGCCAGGCGCGCCGCATTCATGGCGGACTAGTGAATTTATGGGCCGCCACGGTGGGAGTGAAACTGTCTCGCGTGCCGATTCCCTCCAAGCGGCTGCGCGAACGGCTCTACCGCAAGATCTACGGCACGAAGTACGCCGCGCTCTGCGAGGAAGAGTTGGAGCGTCCGCTGGCTGAGTTCCGATCGCTCAATGAGCTGTTCACCCGTGGCGTGCGGGCCGAGCGGCGCCCGCTGGCACAGGGGCGCGGATTGTTCGTCTGCCCCTGCGACGGCATGGTTCAGGAGGTGGGTCGATTACGGCAGGGCAGTCTGCTGACGGCGAAAGGGGTGCAGTACACGCTCTCGTCGCTTTTGCCAGGCATCGATTCGCGAGCGTTTGAGAACGGCGCCTATGCCGTGCTGTTCCTGTCCCCGGCCGATTGTCATCGCGTGTTCAGCCCCGGCCAAGGCGCACTGGAAGAGATCGTCCATGTGCCGGGCCGCAGATTGCTCGTGCACCCTCCCTTCCAACGAGCCGAATTTCCCGTCTTTGTTCTCAACGAGCGCGTCATCATGCGCTTCCAGACGCCCGCGCGACGGTATCTGCTCGTGCTCGTCGCTGGTTGGGGCGTGGGTAATATCACGCATCCCTGGCGTGCCCGGCCCAAGCTCAGCCGCCGCCGCATCACCCGGCGACGCTTTGAGACTCCACGGAGCGTGGCGAGTGGGGAGTGGGTTGCGACCTTCGAACTAGGTTCGACCGTGATCTTGATTGCAGAAACCCATGACGACGTGGTCACCCATATCGAGCGTGACAAGCAGGTCCATTATGGGGAGCCGCTGTTCACCTTCGAGGCCAAAGACGAAGTTCGAGGCGAGACAGGACGCTGACGAGGTTCATGGCTGAAACGTCCCAGGTAGCATTTGAGTCTCCGCCAGCGCCGCGCGTGGCCTCGCCGCGCGCGGAAGCGATGCTGGTGGTGGACTTGGGAGCCGGCCAGGGTGCCGACTTCGCCCGACGCGTGGGTGCCGGCTACCTGGATGAAAGGTCGTTTGCGGCAGCGAGCGACCAGGCCGAATTGCGAAAGATCGTTCTTTTTTTATCCGGCAGCGCCCCATGCCCCAGTCCCAAAGTAACCGAGCGCCTGGGGGCGCTCGCTGAGGCAAACCGCGACCTCCGTCTTTGCGTCGTCAGTTCGTACCGGGCGCATTTCGGCGACACCCGCGTGTTGGCGGCCGAACGTTCGATCAGCGAACGGCTGCACAGGGCGACCACGGCGCGCGTTACCATCTTGCGACCGGGCAACGTCGTGGGTGTCGGCTCACCGCTCGAAACCAGGCTGCGTTGGCTCGGAGCGTTATATCCCCTGGTTCCCAGCCGGCTCAGGAGCTGTTTCCTTGACGTCGAGGAGTTGCTTGGGGTCATTGACAACGTGACAGGCGCGAACCAGGCCCGCCGACGCCGAGTGATCTCGATCCTGGGACCAAATCGAGCTTTGCGGGACGTTCTTGCCCAGAGACGGCCCTCGGGAACATTCTCGTGGCTGGTAACGTTCGTCGCGCAGGTTTTGGCCTGGCTGTGCGTCGGGCGACTTTTGGGGCTGGCGTTTTCCGTGGCGGCCCGCATGCACCGTCCGTTGCGCTGCTGGCAGTTCGACACCCTCACGCCAGCGAGTACGGACGAACTGCTCGCTCTCTATAATCCTTATAACTACCGATACGTGGCCGTCGCCGGCTACAACACGGGAGTGGTGCACTTCGGCTGGGAATGGCCGGGCCGGACCGTCGTCAAGACCGTGGGTTCGGGACATGTCGTGCGTTTGCGGGGCGACTCGGTGGTCGTCGACGCAGGGCTGACTCTTAAGCGAACCGTCGAGGTGCTTCGCAGACTGGGACGCGAGTTGTGCGTCGTACCGAACTACTCTTACATCAGCATGGGGACCACGTTCTTCGTCCCGGTGCACGGCTCCGCCTGCGACGTCTCGACGCTGGGCGAGACGATCGAAAAGGTCTGGCTTTATGACCCCAAATCGGATCGGCTGGTGGTCGTGCGCCGCAGCGACCCTCGCTTTGTGGACGCCATGTATCGACCCGCCAGCGGCATGCTGGCCCTGCGACTTCAACTTCGGGTGCAAACGAGGCGGAGATTCGTAGTCGAGCACACGACGCTCGATTCACCGACGGCGTCCGAGGTTTGGGAGCTTCTCGGCGACCGGAGCGCTGCGAACATCGAGTTGCGAAAATCGCGGGCCGGCGACTCGCAAGTCGACGTCCGCAAATACTACCCGGCCTCGGCGGCCGACGAGGCGGTCCTGGACGCGGCTCAGGATTCCGTCGGCCGGCTGTGGGACAAGCTCGAAGAAAACGCCTTGACGTCGTACGCCTTTCACACGCTCATCCGCCGCTTCGGGTTTCACGTCGAGCTTTTTCTCGACGAGCGGGAGTTTGCCGTTTTCTGGAATGCCCACCGTGGCCTTCCGCTGTCGAAGATTCAATTGCGCTACGTCCGGGCCGACCATCTCCCCCACTCGCCTTGCGGCGATCGGGATTGCGCCTCGGCCGACCTGTTCATGTTGCGCAGCAAAAGTGCAGCCTTTCTCAACTTCGTCCGCGAGCATCTTCCTCATGCCAGGTTCAATCCAGGCAAGCACAGCGCCCGTCTGCCCGCTCGTTGACGAGACGGTTCGGTCGACGTGCGCTGAAATGATCGAGCGGCGGGTCCCCAACCTGTTCCGCCTGTATCTCAATCCGTGCGTCGCCCAGGCTTGCTATTGCCTCGCCGGGCTCGTCGAGGAAACCTGCCGAAACGCTTCCAAGGGCGATCCCTACCAGGTCTTTCTGGCCAACAGCATGGAAGAAGCGCTCAGCGGCGCGGTCAAGTTGGCCCGTTATGTCGGCAACGCCCAGGGGGGAGCGTCTTGGGGTATCGCGGTCGATCCGGCCGACCGCCTCAGGCATTTCGCGTCGACGCCAGTCGAATCCGGAAAACGGATTGACTACGTTCCGTCGCTGGATGTCGTGGCCGGCCTCGATGAGGCGCTCGAGGGCGTACAGCGGCAAACCGGGTCTCTCGGTTTTCTGGTCGTGTTTGGCGACGTGCTCCAGACGCACCGCGAAGAATTGCGCGGCGTCCTTGACGCTTGCAGCTCGCGCGGCACGCGACCACGCTTGATCGTCTGCGCCGATTGCGACTCTCTCGCCGGCGCCGCGCCTGGCGGGGTCGTCCCCGATATCGTGGTCTTCGACGATTCGTTCACAGACGGTCAGGTGCCGTTCGGCGCCTTCGCCGCCCCGCGATCGCTGCTGCGGTATTGGTCGAAGCGGGGCATGACGACGTTTCACTCGACGACGTATCAGCCGAACACGATTTCAACCCTGCACCTGTTGCACTGCCTGCGCCGAGCGCGCCCCGATTTCATGGAGCGTCATGCCGCTACGCTGGCGAGGATCGCCCGAGACTTTGACTTCCGGCGCCGCGTTTTCGCCGAGCGATACAGCCGCTCGCTGGCCCGATTGATTCGGACGGTCGGATGGCACGAGACCGAGGTCAAAACGGCGGGCCACTACGTTGAGATCGCGGGAAGGCGGATCTTCGATGGGGTCGGCGGGGTCGCTTGCAGCATTCGCGGTCATAGCCCGCCCAGCTACCTGACGGACGTCGAACAGCTCGGCGACATCCAAGCGTGCCGCGAAGAGCTGTCGGCGAGGCTGCTGGAGTTGACCGGTTTGCCGCACGTGACGCCGGCCGTGAGCGGTGCGTCCGCGGTGGAGCACGCGCTCAAGCTGGGGCTGGCGAGCCAGTACCCGCGAGATCACGTGCTGGTCATGCGCGGCGGGTTCGGCGGAAAAACCCTGTTCGCGCTCACGGGCACCTGGAAGGCGTCGTTACGGCGAGGCATCGATCCGCTCTATCCACACGTGGTCTACGTCGATCCATTTGCAACCGACGCCGTGACGGCCGTGGAAGCCGCTTTCCAGCGCTACCCGATCGGCGTTGTGCAGTGTGAGCTGATCCAGGGGGTGGGCGGCGTCCGGGCGCTGCCCAGCGAAGTGCTTGAGTGCCTGGCCCGAATGCGCAAACGGCACGACTGTTTGCTGTTTGTCGATGAAGTGCAAACGGGCGTTTACCGCACGGGAGAGTTTGTCAGGTCGAGGCAGCTCGATCTGCAACCCGATTTGCTGACCATCGGCAAGGCCGCGTCGGACATGATGTTTCCCTATTCCCTGACCCTGCATAGCGAGGCAATCGAAGAGCGGCTCGCGGCGCACCACTGCGATTTGCCGAGCATTCTGCGATGCCGTTATGACTACGAGTTGGGGCTGCGGACGCTGCTGAACGTGCTGCGATACGCCGAGCAACACAAACTCTCGGCGACAGTCCGCGAACGCGGCGAGCAGTTTCAGCGCGTTCTCAGTGCGAGGCTGCGCGGGTGCAAAAACGTGCGCGACGTGCGCTCGTTTGGCTTGCTGATCGGAATCGAGCTGGCCGCCGGCGCCGGCCCTCGACGCTGGCTGGGCCGAGTTCGGCAACAGCTTTTTCTGCTGGCCATGCTCAAGCATCCCCACATGCCGCTGCTCGTGGGCTACTGCCAATACGAACCGCACGTGCTCAAGTTCACGCCGCCCCTGTCGACTACGGAAGAAGAGGTGGAGAGCATTTGCGAAACGATCTCCTCGGTGCTTCACCTGCCGCTAGCAAGAGCGGCCCGGTCCGCCCTTTGGCCAAAAAGCGCAAAACAAGAGACGTTGACATGAACCTTCTAAAAGTCGATTTCGACGAACTATATCGGCGGCATCTTTGCCGGCACTCGCAGTTCGGCATCAACGTGCTGCACCTGACGGCCGTTATCGGCATTTACTTTTCTCTGTTCGGGATCGGCTTCGCACTGCCCGCGGCAGAGTGGGTCGTTGGGGGGGTACTCACGGTCTACTTCCTGCTCTTGGTGGCGAACATTCCGTTCCGCGTGTGGATCGCCACGGTGCTGACGATCGGCCTGGTACTCGGGGCCTTTCTGGCGATTCCGCGAATCAGCGTTTGGATCTACGTCGTGATGATCGTCGCCTGGCACCGATTTCAGGTTTGGAACCACCGCGTCTACGACCGCAGCCACCCGATGGACGCCTTCACCGAAAAGTACCGAAAGGGCTTCCTGCTGTTTGTCTTGCTCGCGGTCTACGAGCTGCCGATCTTGCTGAATTACCTGGTGTTCGATCGACGCCGCTGGCGAACGCACGAGCTTCACGGACCATCCGCCAGTGCCGGTTCGCCTGCGCCGGCTGAAGGGACGGAGCTGAAAGGGGAGCCGGCCGCGTTGAAGGCTGAGGGCGAACCCGCAGCAACCTGAAAGCGAACCGTCGCGTTACAATGCACGTCGTGCACCGCCATCCCTATTCACCCTGAATGAGTTTCAGATCTCGATCCATGTCGCAACCTTGGTACGCATTTGACGAGGCCCAAAACGTCTCCTCGCCCGCTTTGCTCGTTTACCGTGACCGGGTCGAAGAGAACCTTCGCCGCATGATCGCCCTGGCGGGAGGCGTCGAGCGACTGCGGCCGCACGTCAAAACTCACAAGATGGCCGAAATTGTCGGCCTGAAGCTGGCGGCAGGAATCACGAAGTTCAAATGCGCCACGATCGCCGAGGCCGAGATGCTGGCCCGCGCGGGAGCCCGCGACGTTTTGCTGGCCTATCCGATCGTCGGTCCGAATATCGCCCGAATGGCGAGGCTGGCCGAAACCTATCCGGACGCACGCTTCTCGGCGCTGGCCGACGACGCCGACGCGCTGCGGGCGGTTTCTCGCCAGTTCGCCAGGTCGCCGCAGCCGATTGAGCTGCTGCTCGACATCGACGACGGCATGCACCGTTCGGGAGTGGCACCGTCCGCGGCCGCCGCGCTGTACCGGCTGCTTAGCGACCTGCCGGGGGTCCGCCCAGGCGGCCTGCACGTCTACGATGGCCACGTGCGAGATGCCGACCTCGCCGAACGGGCCAAACATGTCGAGCGCGATTTTGAGCCGGTCGACCAATTGCGCCGGGAACTTGCGGCCGCGGGCCTCGCGGTTCCGCGCGTCGTCGCGGGGGGTACGCCGACGTTTCCGGTCCACGCTCGACGGACCGACGTGGAGTGCAGCCCAGGCACGTGCATCTTCTGGGACATCGGGTACTCAACCAAGTTCCCCGATCTCGATTTCCTGCATGCCGCGTTGCTCCTCACTCGGGTCGTGAGTCGGCCGACCCCGAACCGGCTCTGCCTCGATCTGGGTTACAAGGCCGTGTCGCCCGACAATCCACAGCCGCGCGTCTCGCTACTTGATCTGCCCGATGCCGCGCCGGTCGTACACAGCGAAGAACACCTGACGATCGAAACCAGCCGTGCCGGCGACTTCAAGGTGGGCGACTGTCTGTACGGCGTGCCCTACCACGTCTGCCCGACGGTGGCCCTGCACCGCGAGGCCGTCGTGATCGAAGGGCGGCGTATCGTCGGACGCTGGCAGGTGGCAGCGAGAGATCGCATGCTCACGATCTGACTTCGCCTTACAGTCGCAGGCACGCTCCGTCGTGCCGTTGCGACGCACGGTCTAGTGGTTTCCACTCATGCACGTCATCCTGGTCGCGGTCGGTAGTGCGGGAGACGTTCATCCCTTCGTGGGGCTCGGCGTGGAGCTGGCGACGCGCGGCCACAAGATCACGCTCGCGGCAGCCGGCTACTTCGAGGGGCTGGCGCGCAAGGTCGGTTTCGATTTCGCGCCGATCGTCACCAACGAAGAGTTTCTCACCCTGCTTGCCAACCCGCTGGCCTGGCACCGCTTCCGCGGATTCATCGAATGTTTTCGCGGCGGCGTTTTGCCGACCTTCGAGCCGATCTATCGGGCGATCGCCGAACGGCACGTGTCGGGAGAGACGGTCGTGGTTGCCTCGACGCTCGGTTTCGGCGCCAGGTGCGCCCAGGAGAAGCTGGGGGTGCCGCTGGCGACGGTCCACCTCTCGCCGTCGGTCTTTCGCAGCGACCATCACAACCCTGTCATCCCGGGCATGTTTTTGCCGCGCTGGCTCCCCGCACCGTTGAAACGAGGGCAATACTGGTTGGCCGACACGTTGGTCATCGAACGTCTGCTGCGTTCTCCCTTGAACGAATTTCGCTCTTCGATCGGCCTGCGCCCGGTCAAGGGAGTGCTGGCCGGCTGGCACAACTCGCCGCACTGCGTGCTGGGCTTGTTTCCGTCGTGGTTTGCCGAGCCGCAACCCGACTGGCCTCGGCAAACCACGCTCGCCGGCTTTCCGCTTTACGACGAGCGAGGAGTCGATCCGTTGGACGACGAGGTGCTTGCCTTTCTTGATTCCGGCGAGCCCCCCATCGTCTTCACGCCCGGCTCGGCCATGCTGCACGGACAAGATTTTTTTGCCGCCGCGGCGGAAGCGTGCGAGCTGCTGGGCCGCCGCGGAATGCTGCTCACGCGATTCCGCGAGCAGGTTCCGCGCGAACTGCCGATGGGCGTGCGGCATTTTGCGTACGTGCCGTTCAGTCAACTCTTGCCGCGTGCTGCGGTTCTGGTGCACCACGGCGGCATCGGCACGCTTTCTCAAGGGCTTGCGGCGGGCGCGCCGCAACTCGTGATGCCCATGAGTTTCGATCAGCCCGACAACGCGGCCCGTCTCAAGCGGCTGGGCGCCGGCCTGGCCGTCGAGCGGAAGCGCTTTGCAGGACCCAACGTCGCCAGGGCCCTTTCGCAGTTGCTCGATTCGCCAGAATTCAAAGTTCGCTGCCGCGAGTTGGCCGGCCGCATCAGCCAGGACCGGCCGATCGAAGCGGCCTGCGACCTGATCGAGAAGCTCGCGAACGACCCCGCGTGACGCCGCCGATGGTTCGTTACGCCCCATCGTTTAAACGCCTTCAAACGATGAGAGCTGGGACGAGGCCAGAATCAGAACCATTTCGCCTTATCCACCACGTTCAGCAGCGGCTCGTCGCGGCAAAAGCGATGGACGTTCTCCAGCAGCACGTGCAGATGCCGCTCGGCGATGCGGGGCGAGGTGCCGGCGACGTGCGGGGTGATGATCACGTTCGGCATCCGCCAGAGCGGATGATCGGGTGGCAGGGGCTCGATCTCGAACACGTCCAGCCCCGCGCCGGCGATCTCTCGGTTCGTGAGGGCCGCCGTCAGGTCGGCAAGGTCGACGATCGCGCCGCGGCCGATGTTGATCAGGTAGGCGCTGGGCCGCATCTGCTGGAATTGCGGTCGGCGGAACAGCTTTTCCGTCTCGGGCGTGTGCGGGGCCGCGATCACCACGTAATCGCTCTCGGCGAGCAGCTCAGGCAACCGCATCACCGGCCAGACGGCGGCCACCCCCAGCGGCGGCTCGGTCCGCGCCGGATCGACCGCGATCACCCGCATGCCAAAGGCCAACGCTCGCCGGGCGATCTCTGCCCCAATGTTTCCCAGGCCCACGATGCCCAGCGTGGCGTCGGCCAGGTGCTGATGGGCGCGGTCGATGGCGCTGACCACACCCGGCCCGGTGAGAAAATCGGAGCGGGCTGCCTCGCCGCCCACCGGCGCCCAGCGCCCCTCGTTCTGCTGCCGGATGTAGTGGTGGAAATTCCGGGCAAAGCAGATGATGTAGCCCATGACGTGGTCGGCGATCACGTCGGAAAACAGGCCGCGCATGTTGGTGAGCGTGAGCGGATGGCTGATCAGCTCAGGAAAGACGTAGTGCTCCAGGCTGGCGGTCGGCGATTGCACCCACCTTAGTTTACGCGCCGCTGACAGTAGCGGCGGCGTCAACTTGCCGAAAAAGGCGTCGGCGTCGGCGATGGCGGTTCGGGCCGCCGCTTCGTCGGCGGCATTAACGACCTCCATCGTGCGGGCAGCGGAGAGGACTCTTTGAAGGCGGTCGTTGTCGATCGGCGGATGAATGACGAGTTTCATGGCGTGTGATAAGGAAGGGCATCGAAGGACGGTCGCTATCCTGAACTTCCAAACGCCGTCGAAGGGTTGCTCCCTCGCGCTTCGTGATGAAACCGGACGATGATCTCCCACGCTTCCTGCGGCGTTTCGGCGTAGCTGATCAGATCCAGGTGTTCGTCGGAAATCGCCCCTTCGTCCGCCAGGAAATGAAAATCGATCACCTTGTCCCAATACTCGCGGCCGAACAAGATGATCGGAATTTCCTGCATCCGGTGGGTCTGACGCAAGGTCAGGGCGTCGAACAGTTCGTCGAGCGTGCCGAAGCCGCCTGGAAAGACGATCAGTGCCTTGGCTCGCAGCAAGAAATGCATCTTGCGCATGGCGAAGTAGTGAAACTGGAAGCAGAGTTCCGGGGTGATGTAGGGATTGGGCATTTGTTCGGCCGGCAGGCTGATGTTGAGGCCGACCGATTTTCCACCCGCTTCGCTCGCACCCCGATTGCCCGCTTCCATGATTCCCGGCCCGCCTCCGGTGACGATCACATACTGCGCCGTGTTGCCTGATTGACTCTCGGCCGTCACCAGCCGGGCGAATTCCCTCGCGGCTTCGTAGAAACGGCTCTTGGCCAGCAATCGCTTGGCCCGATCGATGAGCCGTACCAGGCGCGGGTCGTGGGGAGACGCGTCGAGCGCGATCTGGGCCCTGGCCAGCCGCGCCTCGGCCTGTTGCCGCTCGACGATCTGCGTGCTGCCGAAGAGCACGATCGTCGACGCCACGCGGTGCTCTTCCAGCAGCATCTCCGGTTTGAGCAGCTCCAACTGCACGCGCACCGGACGCAGCTCGGGCCTCGTCAAAAAGGCCGTATCCCGTTCGGGGAGAAGATAGCTTGACGAGTTCAGTATTGCCTGCAGGCTTTGGTTCAGGTCGGTCGGATCGGCGGATCGAAAAGTTGGGTCGGCCATAAAGTCAACGAAGGGATACGGATGCCACTTTCTTTGTGCCCCGCGAAGGTTTTATTGCCGCGGGCTTTGCCGAGAGCACGGACAGAAAGTCAAAATACGAAATGCAAAAGTCAAAACCGTGAATCGGAGGTAAGGGTCGCAGGTCGCCATTTCTCGGTTTTGCATTTCGACTTTTGCATTTCGAAATTCTTCTCCGACGCATCTTTCCGTGACTCTATGAGGACTCAACGAGACCGCCGACCATTTTCGCGATCATCAATTCCTCGTCAGTATGGATGACGCGAACCGGCACAGGGCTGCCATCCGACGAGATGACCGGCTCGTGAGATTCATTGCGCTGCGGATCGAGCGCGATGCCCAGAAAGCCCAAGCCCTGGCAAATCTCCCAGCGTACCGGGTGGGAGTTTTCGCCGATCCCGCCAGAGAAAACGAGGCAGTCGATTCCGCCCAAGGCCGCCGTGAAGGCGCCGATCGTCTTCTTTGCCTGGTAGCAGAACAGGGCGACGGCCTCGTCCGCTCGCGAATCTTGTGCCCGCCGCGCCAGCAAGTCGCGCATGTCGGAGCTGGTTTCGGAAATGCCGAGCAGGCCGCTGTGGCGGTTCACCAACTCGTGAAATTCATCAAGCCGCAGGTGCTCCTGCTCCACCAGGTATCGCACCAAGCCCGGATCGAAATCGCCCGAACGCGTGCTCATCACCAGGCCGGCGGTGGGCGTGAAGGCCATCGTCGTGTCGATGCACTTGCCGCCCGAGACCGCGGCCATGCTGGCGCCGTTGCCCAGATGGGCCAGCACCACGCGGCCGGCCGCGCTCGCCCGATCGAGCCGGGCAAGCTCTTCCATCAGGTAGGCGTACGACAGGCCGTGGAAGCCGTAACGCCGAATGCCTTTTTCGGCGTACTTTCGGGGAATCGCCAGCAGCCGGGCTACCGCCGGCAGGTGGCGATGAAAGGCCGTGTCGAAGCAGGCCACCTGCGGCACGTCTGGCGTCGCTTTGCAAAAGGCCTGCACGAGATCGATTTCGCCCGGCAGGTGTTCGGGATCGAAGGGCGACAACCGCCGCAGCTCGCCCAGCACGTCGTCGTCGATCAGGCACGGCTCAACCAGCCTCGGACCGCCATGCACGATACGATGCCCGACCGCCACCAGCGATTTGATGTCGAGCCGCGAACCGAGCCAGGCCAGGAGCCGACCCACGGCCTCAGCGTGGTTATTCGCTGCGAAGGGAGTTTTTATATCTACATTCGCGCGCGTGTCTTTGGCCTTGAGGGTGCCGTCGGCCAGGCCGATGCGGTCAATGGCTCCCGACAGGAGCCGTCGCGAGGCGTCGGTCAATTCAAACAGCGCGAACTTGATGCTCGACGACCCGCCGTTGATCGCCAGCACCGTGCGGCCATCCGCGGTCTGCGACCGGCTGTCGGAGTGCTCGGCTGCGAGCGGATCGGGCATAAGATAGGTAGCGCAGAAACCAGTTTCGTTCGGCGCCATCCTAGCCGATCACCATCGCTTGGCAACGGTTGCGGTGGCGGGCCGACCCAATGTGGTAGTAGGCCCGCTCGATCAGTCCTCCTTCGGCTTCAACAACCGGTCCAGCTCGCGTCTGACCCCGGAGCGGAGCAAATCCCTCGCCGTGTCGCGAAGGTTCTCTCGATTCAGGCGGCCCAGCTCGGGTAGATCGACCTTCGGCTTCTTCAACGTTCCGCCGACGGCCAGCTTAAGCGGTTGCGATCTTAGTATCTCCGCCAGCGGACTGTCTCCCAGCCGGCGAAGTGGCAGGTGGATCTCGGCGGTCATGGCCAGGCTCTCGTCGAAGCCGACCGACCCGGACGTTTCGACCGTCATTTGCGGCAATTCCAACCGCAGCCCCTGATGGTAGACGCGGCCGTCCGCCAGGCGAAACTCGACCTGCGACTCGCGGGCGATGCTCAGCCGTCCGAGCGGCTCGCTCCTTTTCAGATTGAGTTTGTCAAGCAAGGGCGTGAGCTGCTCGACGAGCGGACCCGGCCCCAGTTCGATCGAATGGATGCTGATGGCGCCCGCTGTTTCGCCAGTCTTCGGGGCGGCCAGCGGAACGCTGCATTGTTGCAGGTCGATCGAGAATTCGCCCTCGACCTGCGTTGCTTCCGCCAGCACGGGCAGGGCAAATTTCAGCCAGCCGTTGCACATTTCGGGCGAGACGTGCACGTGGTCGACAAGGCGGCCCGGCTCGACTTCGAGCCGCCACGGATCCTTGAGTTCAAGCCGCGGCGAGACCGTGAGTCGGCCGCCGCTGACGTCGACTGCCAGCGGCGAAACGCGCACCAGGCCGTCGGCCAGCTCGGCCTCGACCTGGGCCGGGCCTGTTACGAACCCGGCAAAGTCGCCGCCCGGCGACGTGAACTGAACCCTGCCGGTGACGCCCTGCAACAGGCTCGCGCCGGGGTTGTCGCCGGCGAACCGTATTGAATGCAAGTCGACCGCCAACTGCTCTAACTTAAAGTCGCGTTGATGATGCGTGTCATGGAGGATCACCGTGCCGTCAATCACTTCCAGGTCGATGCCGATCTTCTCGGCTTTGCGCACAACTGCGGGAGCCGAGTCGAGTTCCTCTTGCACCTTGGACCGATCTTCTTGTAGCCGGGCCTCAATGACGGGGCGCTCGACCTGGACGCGGCCAAGATTGGTGCGGTCGAACAGCAAGCCCAAGAGCGTTCGATCCATCGACAGAGCCGGCACGGTCGCGTGCAGGTCGCCATCCTGGCGAAGCTCGATATCGGTTACCGAGATCGGCGAGAGCCAGCCGGCGGAAATCGATCCTACAGAAACCTGTGGGCCGCCCGACGACGTCCGAGTGACCATCGTCAGGGCAACGCCTTTTAGAGGCGTCTTGGTCACCAGGGTTGGCGCGGCGGCCACGAGCAGCGCCACAGCGAGCAGAAAGACGAGCCCACGCCGGCCGCGTCGTTTTGACTTGGGCCGTTCCGACGATTCGGAGCCGGACGGATCGGATTTCGTCGTGACCGCCATGATCCTTCCTCCTTGTGTCACAGGTGGCATTGTAGCGGCAACTCGTCACAGAGCGCATGGCGGTTTCCTCAGTCTGCGGGCCGAACGCACGTAACCCGAGTCGTCTCTCGAAAACAGCCCGCCCTTCCGCTAGTCTGGCGTCATGAGCGAAAAAGAACCTCGGCAATACGGATTGTGGACCAGCCCTATTACTCCCGGCAGCCTGGCGGAGGGACGTCGGCTGGACGGCGTCGCCTGGGCCGGCGACGGCGAATTGCTCGTCTGGCTGGAGGGGCGATCCGGCAAAGGGGTGCTCGTGGCCAAAGGGCCCGGCGACGCGCCGCGCGATTTGACCACCGAGTTGAGCGTTCGAGCCGAAGTCGGTTACGGCGGCGGCGATTTTACGGTCCAAGACGACTGGGTTTGCTTCGTCGTGCACAAAACGGGGCGGCTTTTTCGCCAGTCGCTGTCCGGCGGAGGCCCCGCGGCCATCACGCCGGCGTTCGGACAGGCGGCCGCTCCCGTGGCGTCCCCGGACGGACGATGGATCGCCTACGTTCACCACGACGATCCCCACGATCGGATCGGCGTCGTCGACTCCGAGGGAAAACTTTGGCCCCAGATTTTGACGGCCGGCCACGACTTTTACATGCAGCCGCGTTTCAGCCCCGACGGCAAGCAGTTCTGCTGGATCGCCTGGGATCACCCGAACATGCCCTGGGACGGCACACGGCTCTATCTGGCCGATATTGCGACCGGCGACGGCTTGCCACGCCTGGTCAATGCTCGCGAGATTGCGGGCGGCCCGGAGGTGGCCGTTTTTCAGCCGGAGTTCACGCCCGACGGCCGCTATCTTGTTTACGTCTCCGACGAAACGGGCTGGGGTCGGCTCACCGCGCACGACCTGGCGAGCGGCACGTCGCGCTGGCTGACGCCCGAAGGAGAAGAATTCGCCATGCCGGCCTGGGTGCAGGACATGCGCACGTATGCGGTCCTCGGTGACGGCCGCACGCTGGTGGCCGCCGGCAGCCGAAACGGCTACCACCGCCTGCAGATGATCGACATCCCGACCGGAAACGGTCAAGCGATCGACGGACTGGCGGGCTACAGCGACGTGAGCTGCGTTGCCGCCGCCGCAGCGGGCGCGAAGTTCGCCTTCATCGCCAGCTCTCCAAAAAGGCCGCCGCGTGTGGTGACGCATGACCTCAAAACGGGAGCGACCCAGGTCGTGGCCCGCTCAAGCGGCGAAACCGTTCCCGACGCGGCGCTGGCAGACTGCGAGGCGATTTCCTGGAAGACGGCCGGGGGCGGCGAAGCACACGGCCTCCTGTATCGCCCGGCCAGCGATCGCTACCGGGGGATCGGCCGTCCGCCGCTGGTGACGCTCATTCACGGCGGCCCCACGTCGCAGGTGCGCGCCGGCTGGCGCGCCGAGGCCCAGTTCTTCGCCACGCGAGGATACACCGTGCTCCTGGTCAATTACCGCGGCAGCACGGGGTACGGCCGTGCATATATGCTCGAACTCCGCGGCAACTGGGGCATTTGCGATGTCGAGGATGCCACTACGGGCATGCGTCACCTGGCGGACGTCGGCCAGGTCGATGGCGAACGAACAGTCATCATGGGAGGCAGCGCCGGCGGCTTTACCGTCTTGCAGACGATGGCGACCGACCCAGAAGCGTTTTCCGCCGGCATCTCCCTGTACGGCGTGGCCAACCAGTTCAGCCTGGCTTCGGATACGCACAAGTTTGAGAGCCGCTACCTCGATTCGATGCTCGGTCCTCTGCCTGAGGCGGCGGCCATCTATCGCCAGCGGTCTCCGGTGTTTCACGCGGCAAACATTCGCCGCCCGTTGGCCGTGTTCCAAGGGGGAATCGACACGGTCGTACCCAAGGACCAGGCCGAAGCGATCGTGGAAGCGCTGCAACGCAACGAGACACCACACATCTACCACGTCTACGAAGACGAGGGGCACGGCTGGCGAAAGCGCGAGACGATCGAGCACTTCTATCAGGCAGTAGAGCAGTTCTTGAGGCGATACCTGATTTACGCCTGACGGTACCGGGCATGGAAGGTTTCAAGCGCTCTGTTGCGACCTGGCGTTGGGCCTCCGGGCTTGGCCCGCCCTCTGTGCGGAGCGCCCTTAGTGGCGCGACCGCAATTCACTCTCTGCCGCCAGCCAGTCCTGAAACTCGGTCCCCCTTGGACAACCGTGCCGCTCCCAGATCTCGTAGGCTCTCCTCGCTATCATGTCGTGGGTGGGAAAGCTGTACTCGGGCTTGGGGCCGGGCGTCACCACCCCCGCGGGCGTCGGAATCGCCTCTCGTTGGGTTCGTCGAATCGTCGTCTTCATAAATGCCTCCCTTTCGCCCTGGCGCAATCGACCCGTCAATTTTGATGACCCCACAACCATTTATTGTGCAAGAATGATACCGGGCAGCGCAAGGTCGTGTTTAACCGGGCCTTCCCAGGTTCTCCGGGGAGCTGGCTGTGCGATCTACCGCCCGTCGCGCGCGGCAGGGCGCGCCTGGAAAAGACACGCTCGTCGGCGAGCGGTGTCGCGCTTGGTGGCGCACGGATTGCACGTACTTGGAGGAGCGTAGCGCAACTGTTTCCTCTCACATCGGGAGATTTACGATGCCTGTCGAAATTCGTGAAGAGAGTGAAGGAAGAATCTTCGTGATCAAGCTCAGCGGCAAGCTGACCAGGCAAGATTACGAGTCCTTCGTTCCGGAAACGGAGCGTCGCATCAAGCAGCACGGCAAGCTGCGGATGCTCATCGAGATGCACGACTTCCACGGCTGGGAACTCGGCGCCCTGTGGGAAGATATCAAATTCGACGTGAAGCATTTCACCCACATCGAGCGTCTGGCGATGGTAGGGGAGCGGAAGTGGGAGGCCGGGATGGCCACATTTTGTAAGCCCTTCACCACGGCGAAAATCCGCTACTTTGATGCGGCCCACCTCGACGATGCGGTGGTCTGGCTGCACGAGGGCATAACCCAGCCCGCGTGAGCGCGGCTCAGGAAGCTTCCCAATCCGCCGGCCCTGGGTGCATTGATGCGACGGATGGTCGAAATGCTGGACGGAGCGAGATGGATAGCCAGGGAACTCGACCGCAGCGATCTGCTTCATTCGGTCTCGCTAGGGGTGTCACATCTCACGGCAACTCACGTAGGCGGAGGTTCTTGAACTCCACCGGAGCGCCCTCCGACTCCAAGCAGAGGTAACCGCTGCTCGGATCGCAACCCGTGCCACCCGACACTTCCTCGCCGTTGACCCAGAGCCGCACCTCCCCGTTGATGGCGCGCACGTAGTAGTGGTTCCACTGGCCGACCCCCTTGCTGAGCTGCTTGCGCGGGAAACTCCGCTCGCCGCCGGGAGATTTTGGCTCGAAAGGCGTCATCCGGGCCGTCTTGGTCGGAAAGACGTCGCCGTTGGTTGTGAACCAGTCGGGCTTTTTACCCGTTTGCTTCTCGTAGATCTCGGCGTAGCCGTGGTCGAGCACCTGCACCTCGATGCCCAGCGGGAGTTCGCCCGGCTTCAAACTGTTCAGCGATTCTTCCGAGCCCCACACGAATACCCCCGAGTTGCCGCCCGACTTCAGGTGCCGCCACTCGACGACCAACTCGAAATTGGTGTACGGCTTCTTGCTGCGAATCACGCCCACCGGCTGCCCCGTGCAGTGAATCAGGCCGTCTCGCCAGGACCAGGTGTCGGCGTTGCAGTTAACGTTCACAAAGTCGCTTTCGCCGAGTTCCCGCCAACCCTGGCCGGTGCCGTCGATACACGCCTTGGGAAGTTTCGGTTCATCGTTGGTCCCGTCTTCGGCCGACGCGGGCCAAGCGACGATCAAAACGAGGAGGCAAATTCCAAACCGATGCCAGACTGAATTCATGTTGCTCACTCAATGCTTGAAGTTGTCTTCCTGTGGCAGTGCGCGCTCTGCCCGACGCTACGCCAGACTCCATCCCTTCCGATACTCGCGCCGGATGTAGGCCTCGGCTTCCGGCGCGTTCGTCGCCCGTAGCCCCTCGGCGTCCCACTCCAACTTTCGGCCGATTCGGAAGGCGATGTTGCCCAGGTGGTTGGCCTCGGTCAACCGGCCGGCGTATTCGAAGTTGCACGTGGTCGGCGCGCCGGTTTTGCAGGCGTCCAGCCATTCCTGGTGATGGCCGAGCGATGGGGGCAGGTACGGTTCGGGCCGCTGGAAGCCGGCAAACTGATCCTCAGGCAGCAGGACGTGTTTGGAGTAATCGGCCAGAAGCAGTCCGCGGTCGCCGACGAACAGGACGCCGTCTCGCCAGTCGGGGATGCGGCCTTCGCCGAGAATCGTCGGCCTGTTCGTCCCTTGGTACCAAGTGAGCCGCACCGGCGGCAGCTCGCCGCGCGGACCGTATTCGTAGGTCGCCTGCATCGAGGCCGGGGCAAGCTCGGCGTGTGGGGCCGGCCCCTGAGCCTCCACGGTCAGCGGGTGGTCGAGGTGCAGGGCCCAGAACGGCAGGTCGATCCAATGGCTCCCCAGGTCCGACATCGTGCCGTTGCCAAAATCCCACCAGCGGTACCATTTCGGGCCCGGCACATAAACGCCGTTGAACGGCCGCTCGGGAGCGGGTCCTAGCCATAGATCCCAGTCGAGCCAGGGTGGAACGGGCTCGGCGGCGGCGGGACGCTCGTTCACCAGGACGATGTCGCCCTGCCTTCTGGCTTCCTCCTCGCTCGGCTGCCAGCCCCAGGCGCGAGACACCCAGACGTGGACCTCTCGCACCGGCCCTACGGCTCCGGTCTCGACGAGTTCGACCACGCGGCGATAGTTGTCGCCGGCGTGGATCTGCGTTCCCATCTGCGTGGCCACCTTCGCCCTAGCCGCCGCCTGGCGAATCACGCGGGCCTCATAAACGTTGTGCGTGAGCGGCTTTTCGCAGTAAACGTGCTTGCCGAGCTGAAGAGCCGGCAGGGTCGCGAAGGCGTGCGTGTGCTCGCAGGTGCTGACGACGACCGCGTCGAACGCGTTCGCGCGATCGAAGAGCTTGCGAAAGTCGCGGTACTTCGCAGCTCGCGGGTGTCGCTGGGCAGCCCCATCGAGGTTCGTTTCGTTTACGTCACACAGGGCGACGATGTTCTCGCTCTCGGCGACCGCTTGCAGGTTCGCCGCGCCGCGTCCGCCGCAGCCAACGACCGCAACGTTTAGCTTCTCGTTCAAATTTATGCCGCGCACGATGGACGGAGCCGCCAGCAGACCCGCCGCGCCCGCGGCCGACTTCAAGACGTCTCGCCGCCGGACGCCCGGGCCGGCGGGTTGTTTTCGATTCGCTCGCATGGCGGCTCCTTCGCGCGATGTGATTCACGAGACACGCGCAAGTCATTGTGGATGCGATCCTGGCGGCTTGCAAGCTGCTCGCAAACTGGGCAACGGCGAAGCAGTCGATTAGAATCGGTCACCAAACCGCCCTCCTTTGAGAGAACCACGATGTTGCTCCGCGCCCTCTTGCTGGGATTGATTTTGATGACCACCACCACGCTTCGTTCCGCCGAGTCCGATACGCGCGTCTACGAGATGCGCACCTATTGGGCGGCGGAAGGCAAGCTCGACGCGCTCCACGCCCGTTTTCGCGATCACACCACAAAGCTGTTTGAGAAGCACGGCATGACGAACGTCGGATACTGGGTGCCGCTGGAGAACCCCGACCGCAAACTGATCTACTTCCTGGCTTACCCCAGCCGCGAAGCACGTGAGAAGTCATGGAAGGCCTTCTTGGGCGATCCGCAGTGGCAGAAGGCGCATCGTGAGAGCGAAGTCGACGGCAAGCTCGTCGACAAGGTGGAGGTTCGCTTCTTGCAGCTCACCGACTACTCACCCGCGGTCAAGCCGTCGAAGAAGGAAGAGCGAGTTTTCGAGCTGCGAACCTACACGACCACTCCCGGCAACCTCAGCGCGCTCAACGACCGCTTCCGGAACCATACGCTCAAGCTGTTCGAGAAGCATGGCATGACGAACGTGGCGTACTGGAACTTGATGCCCGACCAGGATGGGGCCGACAACACGCTCGTCTACATCCTGGCCCACGCCAGCAGGGAGCAGGCCGACAAATCGTTTGCCGCCTTCCGGTCCGACCCCGATTGGGTCGCCGCTCGCAAGGCCTCGGAGGAAAAGGCGGGCGGCTCGCTCACCGAAAAAGACGGCGTCAATTCGCTCTTTATGCAGGCTACCGACTATTCGCCCATCCAGTAACCGTAAGTGGCTCCGCGGCGGAGAAGGCGGGCGGGAGGCAATCGGCTTCGCCATCTCAGAGTGACGGTGCTGTTCACTCGGTTATCACGCAGCAAGGGTTGCCGGCGGCAAACACCCCTTCGCCGATGTCGCGCGTCACGACGCTTCCGACGCCCATGACCGTGCGAGTCCCGATCGACACTCCCGGGCAGTTGATCGGCCCGCCGCCAACCCAGACGTCGCGCCGATTCGGACCGACCTGGCGAACTCGCGGAATTCCCCTGGGGCCACGGCCCTCACTATCCCGTCGTGTTCTCGTCCAAGAGGGTCGAGTGACGAAAGATGGCGTTGCGGAGGGAATGGGCTAGAATCTGTATCACTCGGGCGTCACTCTGGAAATGGGAGCTGTTGCATGAACGATCTCCAATTGAACCGGCGGCAAGCCCTTATCGCGAGCGGTTTAGGGGTGCTGAGTGTCGGCATGCCGGGAGTCGTGATGGGCACCGACAAGGTCGATGCTTCGGGCAAAGCCGTGGCCGCGGACAAATCTTGCATATTTGTCCTGCTTTGTGGTGGACCGAGTCACGTCGACACCTGGGATATGAAACCCAACGCTCCGCTGGATTATCGCGGACCCTATGAACCAATCTCCACCAAGGTTCCGGGCATGCTCCTTAACGAGATGCACACGGAGTTGGCAAAGGTGACCGACCAGTTCACGCTCATCAATTCCATGTCTCATCCGGGCGCGATTAGCAATCACTTCGACGCGATGCACAACCTGCTCAGCGGCCAATCGGAGAAGCGCGTGCAGGAGGGTGTGCCGGATGAACAACCTTACCTGGGCTCATTTGTCGCCAAACACAAGCCCAGCAAAAGGAATTTCGTTTCGAATGCGTGGCTCATCAAATGCGTGGGTCCGCCCGTGTTTTGCGCGCCCAATATTGGCATCGGCGGCTACCTTGGCTCGGCCTACGCGCCCCTGTTTGTCGGCTCGGCTGACAACCATCCGGCCATGACAGATTTCAAACCGCCGGAGATTTACGATCCCTACGACAAAGAACGCTTCGACGATCGCAAGCTATTGCTCCGCGGGCTCGAGTCCGCCAGATTCGATAGCATCCGTCACGTGAAAGACTGGTCCGACCTGCGCGAGAAAACCTATGATGGTATGACTCGAGCCGAAGGCCGGCAGGCGTTTGAACTGAACCGCGAACCAGCGAAGGTCCGCGAGCGATACGGGATGCATCCGCTCGGGCAGAACCTGCTGCTTGCACGACGGATGGTGGAAGCGGGTGTTCGCTTCGTTACCGTCAACGGATGGACCGGGCAAGCCGATCACGACAAAAGCGGCCCACCCAGCAGCAGTTGGGACATGCACGGCGGAAATATGGGCATGGGCAACGCCTTCGGCGATGGTTCTTACGGAATGGGTTTCTGTTTGCCTCGTCTGGATCAGGCGCTTGCCGCATTGCTTTCCGACCTCAACGAGCGCGGCATGCTGGCCAATACGCTTGTCGTCGTGACAGGCGAGTTCGGCCGCACACCCTACGTCCTGAAGCAGGACCCTCCCGGCCGCCAGCACTGGCCGCAGTGTTTCTCGGCGATCCTGGCCGGAGCGGGTATCAAAGGAGGGAACGTGTACGGCAAGTCCAACAAGTACGGCGAGTATCCCACCCTTAACCCCGTCCGCCCCGAGGAACTGGCTGCGACCATCTACCACGCCCTCGACATTCCGATCAACAATCCGCAAGACGCCAGCGGCATCACACGTACGTTGACGACGGGGCAACCAATCAGGGAATTATTCGGGTAGATGTGCCGCCGTTCCGGCCGCGCAGCAGTGCGCGCCCTCTGCCCGCAGGCGCGCTCGATCGCCGAGACCCCTGATCAACCCACTCGGGCTCTAGCGGCCCTAGAACGCCCACGAGGCTCGAACGCGGGCCTCTGTCTTGCGGCTGTCCGAGTGGGGGCGACGCACCGTCAGTCGCCGGCCCGGATGACCATCTCCCAATGCACATGCCCGTCGGCCGTGAACGGGATCTCTCGGGGTTCGCCGCGGACATCGAGGCTGGAACCATAGCGTTCGCTATCCTCCAGGGCACCGGGGGAAACGACCAGGTCCGTCAGCTTCAAGGTACTATGGATCAGCACCAGGTGGGGCCGTTGCCTCACAGGACTCACCGCGAGCGCCGTCGCCAACGCCTCTCGGTCGTTGGGCATCACAATCGGCATCCGAGCCTGACATGGGCACAACGCGGTCAGGCAGTTCAGCGCGGTCACTTCGAGATCGACCGCGGCGCGAAAGCGTTCGGTGATGAACTCGCACAGGCCCATGCCGATGGCGTTGCCATGATTTCCTGGAGTGAGCGCGCTAGCGATGATGTTGAAGATTCGCGGCGTGCCGGTGACCCACGGCTGCCCCTGGACGGCCCCGTAGGGCGAACGCCCGATCGTCTTCGTATGCATTCCCTGGCCGCTGAGGTTCTTCCCCAGCCAGTGGCACCACAGCACGTCGATTTCGCCGAACGGCAGTTTTGGCATCAGCGCCTTGGACGTAGCGAGATGTCGGGCCTCGGTCGCGAAGAACGCATCAATCGCGGCATCACTGGCGGAGACGGGAGCACCAACCACCGCGGCGGTCTCATCGTAGGCATTCTCGATGATTCCCACCCCGCCGAGAACCTTAACTTCCCCGCCACGGATGATTCGCCGGGCAGACGTTTCGATCGCCACCCCAAGCGTTCTTCCGTGCACGTGCTGGTGTTGGGCCAGCGCCTGCAGATGGCTCAGGCCCAGCGCGAGGATCTTTGCCCACCCGCTTTCGAGACCAAAATGGCCCTTCGGAAGCGGCGTCTCCCAGAGGATGTCCGTGTGTTCCTTGATACGGTTGACCAGGATCACCCCGTCGCAAGAAAGCGCGGCGCGCCCCACGTAGACCTCAATCGCGTCGATTGTGTCGAGATGCGTCGTCTCGATGTCTCCGATGACCTCCGCCCCGACCCGTTCCAGATCGATGCCGCGATTCTGCGCCGTCTCCAGGTTCCCTTCGGCGGTTCCGCCGCCATGCGTGCCCATGGCCGTGAGCACCTTGGGGATGGCTCCGAACGAGCGGAGCGCCCCCGCTAGGTGACGAAGGACCGGGCCGATTTCGCCGATGCCTCGACTGGGCGCGGTCAGGCCTAGAACCTTACCCTGGACCTGGGTCGGGTCGGGGATCACCTGCGCCAGGGCCGCCGCTGTGGCGGCCGCCAAGTCCTTTACCCGAGGACGGTTGAAATGCTGCCGCACCGGGATCACTGGCGGAATCGGACTTTTCGGAAGGCGTGACGTGTTCATGGGCAATGGCAGAATACTGAAGCTGAGCAGGGCTCGTGAGGTTGACCGGGTATTCGCTTTCGCAGTTGGCGCGAGCGCATAATACCGTATCCCTCCCGGATGGATCGGACCGACGAGGCCCGCGGTTTCGTCGAAACCCGCGGTCGCCGCGAGGTGCCGATCGAGATTCACGACCGGCCACCCCAGACGAGATCAACATGGCGAGGTGGCACGACGAGATGGTCGCTCGGGAGAATGATGGCCGATAGGCTGTTGGCCTCTCTTCACGATCGGTCGGCCCGTAACAATCACTTTGACAGGGGTCCCGCCAACTGCGGTGTGCGTTTCACTCTTCGATGCTTCGGCGGCACGACCTCGCTGGCAAGTCCCATCCATTCGAGGGCTTTGATGACGTAGAAATTCGGATCCCATTCCCACCAGCGATGCTGGACCGATGCACTCGTGGGATCTCCGTGGTGGTTGTTGTGCCAACCCTCACCGCCTGTGATGATGGCGACCAACCAGTTGTTGCGGCTTTCGTCGTTGGTGTCGTAATTGCGGTAACCGAAAAGATGGGCAAGCGAATTGACAGCCCAGGTGATATGCCAAACGTAAACCGTCCGTAAGATCACGCCCCAAACCAGCAAGCTTAGGCCGAACTGCAGGCCGGTCAGCCATTCGCCAGAACCGAGGGATTCCACCGCCAGGCCGACCAGAAAAAACGCCAGGGCGTGGCCCAAATAGATGAAGATGGCCGTAGACCGGTGCTTCTCCAGGTGCATGTAGAACGGGTCTTCCAGCACATCGCGCGCGTACTTGTAATATGCCGCATCGCCGTGCGTACCTCGCTGCTCAAACAGCAGCCAGCCGACGTGCGACCAAAAGAAGGCCACCAATGGGCTGTGAGGATCGTCGAGGCCATCGGAGTGCTGGTGGTGCATTCGATGCCAGGTAACCCAGCGCGCGGGGGTATTCTGTCCGCAGCAGAGGGCCATCGTCACAAGACTTCGCTCCAACCATTTTGGAACGCGAAAGCTGCGGTGCGTTAAAAGGCGGTGGTAGCCGATGGGTACGCCCAATTGGCCGAAGACATTGACGCCGAGAACGAAAGCGACGAGCCCAGTCCAACTGAAGAGCCAGGGAGCAAAGACCAGCAGTGCCAGCAAATGCATCGCGAGAATCGGCACCAGGTAATCCCAACGCACATGCCCGCGATCGATCGACAGGGCTGAATGTGCTTTGGTCGTCACGATGAAAAATGCGACACGCGGAAGGAGAGGCAGCGCGGCGACAATATAGCATGTCAGCGGCGTAACGCGCAAATGATTCTCCCCGTTTTACCGTGCGCCCCAGAATAGATTGCCTGGCTTATCCAATTTCGCGTAGCTGTTGAAGGGAGCGGCTGCCATGAGCGGATTTGCCGCATCGCTCAGCCAACGAGTGTCCCTGGATTCTCGTCGTCGTCGACCACGATGTGCCGATAGGCCGATGTGACCGACACGCTCAAATGACCCGCGGCGTCCCGCACCTCCACCAGCGTGTGATCCGCCGGCCAGGGTGTGGCGCACGAACGTGTGCCGCCCGTGATGGATCACGAGCCGGTTGATCCGCTCAAGGCCGAGCGCTCGGCAGGTGGCTTGAAAGCGCCGACGCAGTGTGTGGTGCGAATAGGGGCCGCATCCTGGTCCCTCGCTGCTGCGAGCAAAGGAACGGGTCGCTCGGCGTGGCCTGGCCGTCGGCCCACCCGTTTGGCTTCCACGCGATGAGATCCGCCAGCGTGCCGGAGTCCCACCAGAGCGGAACCCAGCCCTTGCCTACGTCGGCGAATCCTGACGTTGGGCCGGCGCGACGCCAGGTCGATGTCGCCCAACCGCAGCTTGGGGATCTCCGAGACCCGCAGCAGCAGGCTAGGCGGAAGAGAATCAGGTTGAGAGGGCGGATCTGGATGGAAGACGAGGCCGTGTTCGCGAAGGCGCTACGGCCCAAGAATCGGGGCCGACTTGGACATCGCATTGCCCAACTGAGTTGGCAGGTCGAGGCATGCGACCGTGGCCGATCTGAAGCCGCCGACTTAGCCGAGAACGTGTTTGAACTTTCGCAAGCCTTACCGAGAAGTGGCTTAACGCGGATTGCCGCTCGCGGCGGCGCTTGCTCGAAATCGTCTGTTTGAACTTTCGACTCGACGGCGCAACTCTCGTCCCTGAAGCAAGAAAACCCTTCGACGTTCTCGCCGAAGGGCTCTTAAATGAAGAAGGCCAGGCTGTTTCCGACGCCCGAAACCGTTGTGGCCGTTGAGCTTCTGGGGCTTTTAGCCTGAACCCGGCAACGCCCGCCCGACTGTGAAAAACTCGCCTGGAGCGTCGCGGGTGACGCCGAGTCGGTCCCAGCGTCGACGGATGCCGGCGCTAGGACCCGTATCGCACATGAGGTTAACGGCGGTGTGTTTCGGTGCGTCATTTGTGGGACGTGGACATTGGGTCAAGAATGCCTGTCCATCCCGTACCGGACTATAAGATCATTGAACTCGCTCCCGTCAGCCGATGGGCAGACGCTTTTCTCGCGAAGTGACGACGGCGTCGTAGGGTCTTTAATTCCGGCCAGCCTGCTCGGTAGCGGGTTCGCTCGCACGAGAATCCTCTGCGAGCAGAAGCGGACAACCAATGGTGGCGACACGCCTGCCTCCTGATAAGATTGTGTGGGCTCCGACCGTTGACCGCCGAGGATGAACCCGCTGTGATGGTCTCGACGCGATTTCACTTACTCGGCTGCTTGCTAGCGATCGCGACCGCAACGGCACTCCAGGCAGCCGACAATCTGGCGCATGAAAGCACGACAGGGTCGGTCCGGTCGATCTCCGTCGAGCCGAGATATGTGGAGCTAAGCAGTTCGAACCGTCAGCAGTATCTGCTCGTCTCGGGCCAAATGTCTGATGGTCGCTTGATCGACTTGAGCCGTGTGGCTCGTTGCGATGTGGCGGATAGCAAGCTGGCGCGGGTCGATGGCCATCGTGTGGTCGGTATCGCGAACGGCGAGACTCGTCTAACAATCTCTGCCGCGGGGAACGCGCTCGAGTTGCCGGTACGTGTGGCCGGATTCGATCGTTATCCGCCCGTCCACTTCGCCAATGACATCGTGCCCTTGTTTTCCAGATTGGGCTGCAACGGAGGCGGCTGTCATGGCAAGGCCACGGGGCAAAACGGGTTCAAGTTGTCGGTTTTCGGCTTCGATCCGGTTGCCGATTACGGCGCGTTGGTGAAGGAGGCTCGAGGTCGACGGGTTTTTCCGGCAGGCCCCGAAAGAAGCCTGGTTGTAGAGAAGGCACTGGCCGAGGTTCCGCACGGAGGCGGACGACGAATGGAGCCGGGGTCGACCGAGCATGAGCTTCTGCTCGAATGGATCAAGCAGGGATTGCCGGTGGGCAACTCGGATGCACCTCGTCCGGCACGTCTGTACGTCAGTCCGAACATGCGCGTGCTGCGCTTTGGCGGCGAGCAACAGATTCTCGCCACGGTGGTTTTTTCTGATGGGGCGGTGCGCGACGTTACTGCGGCCGCCCTCTATGCCACCAACGCCGCATCGGTCGCCGAGGTGAACTCAACCGGCCTGGTCGGCGTCGGACACGTACCGGGCGAAGCGGCCATTACGGTCAATTACATGGGACTGGTCGCGGCGGTGCAGATCCTCGTGCCGCGGCCTTCCGCACCCGATTCCGATCCCTATCCTTCGATACGGGCCAATAACCGCATCGACGAGCTGGTCTGGGAAAAGCTCCGCAATCTGGGCATCGTGCCATCGGGGTTGGCCGACGATGCCACGTTCCTGCGACGTTTGTACTTGGACACGCTGGGAACGCTCCCTACAAGCGATGAAGTGCGCGCCTTCCTGTGCAACCCGAGCGAGAGCAAACGTTCGGAACAGATCGAGCGAGTCTTGGCGCGCGACGAATACGCCGATTTTTGGGCTCTGAAATGGTCGGATGTCTTACTCGTTGACCGTAAAGCGCTCGGTGACCGTGGCGCTTATGAGTTGCACCGTTGGCTGCGACAGCAGCTCGCGGCAAACCGTCCCTACGATGCCTGGGTTCGAGAACTGCTGACCGCCAGTGGCAACTCCGGCGGATACGGACCCACGAACCTCTACCGGGTTTTGCGCACACCGGAGGAACTGACCCGAGCGGTTAGCCAGGCCTTTCTGGGCATCCGTCTGGAGTGCGCGCAATGCCACCACCATCCCTTCGAGCGTTGGTCGCAAGACGATTTCTATGGTTTGGCCGGCTTCTTTAACGGTCTGGAGCGCAAACCGCTTGGCGCCGGACGCGATCTCGTCTTCCATTCCGGTTTGCGAGACATGACGATTCCGGTTTTCAACCGTGTCGTGCCGACGCACGTGTTAGATGGCCGGCCACTGACGTCGGGCGACGGCGATCCTCGCCAGCGATTGGCCCAATGGATGACCGAGCCGGGGAACCCGTGGTTTGCCCGCTTGCTCGCCAATCGGCTCTGGAAGCAATTCTTTGGCCGTGGCCTGGTGGATCCGGAAGACGACCTGCGGTCGACGAATCCGGCGACCAACGAACCGCTGCTCTCGTATCTGACCCAGCAGGTGGTGGCGTCGGGGTTCGACGTCAAGACGATCATGCGGCAGATGCTGGCATCGCGTACCTATCAGCTTTCCAGCGCCGCCAACGCGACGAACGCTGACGACGAGCGGAATTTCTCCCATTATTACGTCAGGCGACTACCCGCTGAGGTGCTCTTGGACGCCATCTGCGACGCAACGGGTGCGCCGGAAGCGTTCGTGGGATCTCCGCCGGGCACACGCGCCATCGAGCTCTGGGACAACCGCCTCCCCTCTTATTTTCTGGAAATTTTTGGCCGGCCTCAACGGAACAGCCCCTGCGAGTGTGGTCGTTCCAGCGAACCCACGATGTCGCAGGCACTTCACCTCATGAATGCTCCGGAGATCGAGCGAAAGATTTCTGATCCTTCCGGCCGCGTGGCTCGCCTGGTGCAGAGCGGCGCCGACCCGTCGGCCATTGTCGAAGAATTATGCCTGGTGGCGATCGGCCGTGCACCTGCGGAAAGGGAACGGCAAGTCGCCGAAGAGCTCTTCGCCGGCGGATCGAATCAAGACGCAGCCGAAGACTTTCTGTGGGCACTACTCAATTCCTACGATTTTCTCTTCACTCACTAGCGATCCCTTACACGCCTTCGCAGCAACGGGAACCTCGTCATGTCAAATGCATGCGGTCGTTTTTCGCGGCGCGGTGTGTTGCGCCTGGGTTCGGTTGGTGGACTAAGCCTGGCCGAAGCACTTCGCTGGCAGCAGGCCACGGCCGCCGAGACGCCTGCGGCCGCGAAGAAGGACGTCAACTGCATCTTCATCTTTTTGCTGGGCGGCATGCCGCACCAGGACCTGTGGGATTTGAAGCCCGACGCTCCGGCCGAGATTCGGGGTGATTTTCAGCCGATCAGTACGGCCGTTCCCGGATTGCAGGTTTCGGATTGTCTACCCGGTGTGGCTCAGGTGACCGACAAGCTCGCCATCCTGAGAGGAATGACGCACACCGATTCCGACCACGGCCGCGGCTTTCACATCATGATGACCGGCGTGCAGGCGACCGGCCCGGGCGATTTCAACGGCAACAAGAACAATAACCAGCACCCTTCGTTGGGATCGATGGTCTCCCGCGCGGGCGGCACGAAATCGTCACTTCCGCCTTACATCTCGGTGCCCAATTTCATTGATAGCGGTGGACCTTCCTTCCTCGGAGCAAGCCACGCGCCGTTTGTCATCGAGTCGGACCCTGCCTCACCGGAGTTCTCCGTCCGCGACATTACGCTGCCGGCGGACGTGACCGACCAGCGAAGCCGCCGGCGGCAAGCGGCCTTGCGGCACATCAACGACTTCGAAAAACGGGTGAGTGAAGCCAGCAAGCAGGTGCAGTCGCTCGATACCTTCTATGAAAAGGCATACCGTCTCATGGTCTCCCAGGAGGCGAAGGAAGCGTTCGACATTCACCGCGAGCCTGCCACCGTTCGCGAGCGCTACGGCAACACCAGCCTGGGGCAGTGTTGCCTCTTGGCGCGCCGGCTCGTCGAAGCGGGCTGCCGCTTCGTGACAATCGAGAATGGCCATTGGGACACGCACCGCAAGAATACGGAAAGCCTCCGTCAATTGCTCGTGCCGGCTTTCGACCGGGCCTTGCCGGCGCTGCTGGTCGATCTGGCCCAAAGCGGCTTGCTCGATTCCACCCTGGTCGTCGTCAGTACCGAGTTTGGCCGTACGCCGCGAATCAACGAGCTTGCCGGCCGAGATCATTGGCCAGGTGCCTTTTCCGTTTGTCTGGCGGGCGCCGGGCTGAAGACGGGCCAAGCCGTCGGTGCCACGGATAAGCATGCCGCCTACGTTACGGATCGGCCGACCACGCCGGCCGATCTGGCGGCCACGATTCTCAGCGTTTTGGGAATCGACCCACAGACGACGCTCTATACTCCGCTGGGTCGTCCGGTGCCGCTGGTGAATGGTGGAAAAACAATCCATGAGGTCATCTGATCGGCTCGAAGGGACCGCCATGAGAGCGAAAGGGTTCGTTTCACTACTGCACTTACTGTGCGTCGTCGCTGCCTGGGCGATCACGACTTCCGTCGCTCATGGGCAGCCAGTTCCCTCACGCGAGCCCGACAGCACGCATATCTTTCCCGCGGGCGGAAGGCGAGGCACCACCGTCGCGGTTCGGGTCGGCACCCAGTGCTTTCCTCCCTACAGTCGTTGGCGAATGGAAGGAGCGGGCATCACCGTAGCTGCGTTGCCAGGGCAGGAAGCCCGACCCCACTACGAGCCTCCGGCGCGACGGGAGCCCGCGGAGGTCCCCATTTCTTATTCCCGCGAGTGGGAATCGACGGTCGACATTTCGCCGGATGCTCCGTTGGGTCCGCGGCTCTGGTGTATCACCAGCGCGCGGGGCGGCAGCGGGCGGCGGCCGTTCGTCGTCGGCGATTTGCCGGAGTTCATCGAAACGGAATCGAATTCGCTTCCGCAGTGTGCCGAACCGATCAGCCTGCCCGTCACGATCAATGGCCAGATCGCGGGCGAACGCGACTTGGACTTCTACAGTTTCGTGGCGGAAAGCGGCCAGAACATCCGGTGTGAACTGGCCGCAGCTCGGCTCGGTTCGCAACTCGATGCGGTGCTCGAGGTGCGCGACGAACAGGGACGCCGGTTGGAAGTCGACCAGCAGCACATCGGTTCTGACCCGGTCGTGAGTTTTCGAGCACCCCACGCGGGTCGTTATACGCTGATGGTTGCGAACGTCGGCTGCTACGGTGGCCCGGAATATGTCTACCGGGCTACGCTTACCGCCAAATCGCAAACGGATGAAGTCCAGCCGACAAGTGAATCGCCGGCAAACGACACGCCTGATGCCGCGACGATTGTCTCCGTCCCATTTGCGCTCGATGGTTGCTTCGAGCGCCCCGGTGACGAGGACTGGTTTCAATTCGTCGTCGCCAAAGACGCTGCCGTGTCCATCACTTGCGAGCCGAAGGACGCCGGCATGCCGACGCTCCCCTGCCTGGAGCTCTTCGACCACGCTCATCAGCCCGTGGCTCATGCCATCGGCGCCGACGCAGCGGGGCGACGGGCGCACGTCGAGTGGCGATCGCCGTCGGAAGGCAGGGTGTCGTTGCGGGTGCGCGATCTGCAGCGATTGAACTGTGGTGGCCCCGAATTTGGTTACCACTTGAGTATGCGCGAGAATGAGCCCGACTTTGAACTGAGCCTTGCCGCCGACTATGCCAATATCCTGCCAGGCAAGAACGGTCTCACGCTCGAGGTGGTGGTTTTGCGAGTGGGCGGTTTCGACGCCCCGATCGAGTTGCGCGCGGAGGGATTGCCGCCGGGAGTGACGGCTGGTAAGGCCGAAGTCTCAGCAAAGGAAGCCCGCGGCAAGCTCGTGCTGACGGCCGGCGAAGATGCCCGTCCCGGCGAGGCATTCATCAAGGTCATCGGCCGCGCCATGATCGAGGGCGAGTTCGTGGATCGCGTGGCCACCTGCTTGCACCAAGGGCGCGGCGCCGACGGCGTCGGCCTTGGTTCCACAAACCTTTCCGATCTGCACTTGACGGTGCAACACAAGCCCGTTTTTCGACTCTTCTGTAACGAAGCGTACCAGTATGGTCATCGCGGTTCGGTTCATCCTTACCTGATGGAAATCGAGCGGCTTGACGGTTTTGATGGTCCCGTGACCTTGCAACTCGGCGATCGGCAGAATCGCGACGTGGACGGTATCGAGATGTTCGAGACGGTCATCCCGGCGGGCGCGACTCAGGCGTACATGCCGGTTTACCTTCCCGAAGACATGCACGTAAACGTTCAGTCACAATCGCAGCTCTATGTCCAGGGGTACACGGTCTTCGCGGATCGATGGGGAGGAACTCAGTCGCTGCTCGTCGTGTCGGAGAAGCGAAACATCATCCGTACGCTTCCACCCGTGGTGAAATTGGAAGTGCTGGACAAGACGCTTGTTGCCCGCCCGGGGGCGACGCTGGAGTGTCGGGTGCGATTGGAAAGGACGCCGAGTTTTCAGGGACCGATGGAGATCGGGCTGCCACACCTCAATCCAGGTTTTTCTGCCGAGCCGATAACAATCGGCGCTGGCGCGACCAACGCCGTCGTGCGCCTGCACGTGGCAAGCGACGCACCCGCACGTGATACTCTCCTCAAGCTGCGGGCCTGCGGGCACCTTCGCCCCGACACACCGCTGGTGAGCGAAGCCAGAGTGAACGTTGTCTGCCAGTAACCATGGGGCAGGCCGGGCATCGTTGCCGAGAGAACGAAGCTGTCAACGAGCGGGAGGGACTTGCATTGAGACGTAATTTACTGCTTGCGGCTGTGTTGTTCGTTGCCATTCCCGCGTTACCGGTCCGTGCAGAAGAGAGCAAGGGGGCAACCCCACCGCCACGAACCAACGACAACGCGTATCAGGCACGTCAATGGCCGCAGTTTCGCGGACCGGCCGCGCGGGGGATTGGCGAGGCTACGAACCTCCCCGATCACTGGTCTGCTGCGGAAAACGTTGCCTGGAAGTCCGATATTCCAGGCCGCGGTTGGTCATCTCCAATTGTCTGGGGAACTCGGGTGTTTCTGACGACGGTCGTCAATACCGGGGAATCCGAAGAGCCGAAGAAAGGACTCTACTTCGGCGGAGAGCGACTGAAGCCGCCCGCCTCGGTCCATCAATGGAAGGTATATTGCCTCGACCTCGATACCGGAGATGTTCGCTGGGTGCGGCAAGTCCACGAAGGCCAACCCGAGACGACAATCCATATCAAAAACAGTTTTGCCTCGGAGACGCCCGTCACAGACGGCGAGCGAGTCTACTGTTACTTTGGGAATCTCGGCATCTTCGCCTTCGACCTCGACGGTCAGGAAGTCTGGAAGGTCAACACGCCGCCTCATGCAACCCGCTTTGGCTGGGGAATGGCGGCGTCACCGGTGCTCTACGGCGATCGGATTTACCTGGTGAATGACAATGAGCAGGACTCGTATTTGCTCGCCTTGGATGCGAAGACCGGGAATGAGGTCTGTCGAGTTTCCCGCGACGAGAAAAGCAACTGGGCCACACCGTTCGTTTGGGAGAATGGCCAACGCACGGAGATCGTCACACCGGGTTCAGGGCTCGTGCGGTCTTATGATTTGGACGGCAAGTTGCTCTGGTCGATGAAGGGCATGTCGAGCATCACCATTGCAACGCCTTACCAGTACGACGGCCTGCTGATTCTCAGTTCCGGTTACGTCAACGACCGGCTTCGGCCGATCTATGCCATTCGGCCGGGAGCGGACGGTGACATTTCGTTGATGGATGGACAGACGTCGAACGATTTCATCGCTTGGTGCAAACCGACGGCCGCTCCCTATAACCCGACGACGCTGGTTTACGATGACCGAATGTATGTGCTCTACGATCGCGGATTGGTCGCCTGCTACGATCCTCGCGACGGCAAAGAGATCTTCGGCATGCAACGACTGCCAAATGGCCGAGCGTTTACCTCATCGCCCTGGGCCTACGATGGAAAGATATTCTGCCTCAACGAGGACGGCGTGACGTTCGTCCTCAAAGCCGGAGATGAATTCGAGCTGCTGCACACGAACGCGTTGGCCGAGGATGACATGGCGATGGCGACTCCGGCCATGGTTGGAGATAGGCTGTTGATTCGTACGTCGGCGCGGCTGTACTGCGTTCGCGAAGCCACAAACACACGGGCTGACGTGCCATGATCGCTCGCGGCTTGTTTTCTCCCACCCTGTTGCTATTGGCGATCGCGGGCGCGGTCCAACCGGTGTACGCCGAATCGCCAACCGGAGATGGCGCATCTGCCAAGCAGGACCTCTGGAGCTTCCAACCGGTCCGTCCGGTCTTGCCACCCATGCTCAGCCCTTCGGAGAGCATCGAATCGCCTGTCGATTCGTTCATTCTGGCTAGACTGACTGAACACGGTTTGCCTCTTTCCGATCCGACCGAGAAGCGCACGTTGCTGCGACGGGCCACGTTCGACCTGACGGGGCTACCGCCGACGCCGGAGGAGACGGAGGCCTTTCTGGCCGACGACTCGCCAGCGGCATTCGAGCGCGTGATCGATCGACTGTTGGCTTCGCCCCGATACGGCCAGCGGTGGGCCAGGCATTGGCTCGACGTTGTCCGCTATGCCGACGCACGCGACCTGATCCAGCTTCCCGCCGAGAGCGACTTCCGTGAAATCTGGCGATACCGCGACTGGGTCGTTAATGCCTTCAACGGCGACCTTCCCTACGACGAGTTCGTCCGCCGGCAAATCGCCGGGGACTTGCTGCAACCGACCGACCCGGCTCGCATCGACGCCGACTCCCTGGTCGCGACCGGCTTTCTGGCACTGGCCGACTTTGTGCCGGGCGACGTGGATAAGGAGTTGATGGTCGCCGATTGTGTCAATGACCAACTCGACGTGATGGGCCGAGCCGTGCTCGGGCTCACCTTGGGCTGTGCTCGCTGCCACGACCATAAGTTCGATCCGATCTCGATGCGGGACTATTACTCGCTGGCCGGCATCTTCTTCAGCACCCGTTTGATTCCTGGTCCGGTCGCCGGTAACACTCCGTTGGTCCGCGTCCCGCTCCTCTCGTCAGTCGAGTTGCAAGCCATCGAAGCCGAGACGGCTCGGACAAAGAGTCGCATTGCCCAACTGACAACCGAAATTCCAACTACGGCTGCCCGCGAGTACCGTCTGAGCATGGAGAAGCTCGTCCTCGATGAGACTCCGCGATACTTGTTCGCGGTTTGGGAATATAGGCACTCCGATGAGTCTCGGCCCGACGCGCCAAAGTATGCGGCGGACCGGGGCCTCGATCCGTCTCGCTTCGCCAAGTGGTTGACGTACGTGCAAGACCGGACGCACCCGGCCATCGCGCCCCTGACGAGCATTGAGGACCGAGCCGCCGCCGAGTCTCGGGTCGGCGAGCTGCATCGCGACTTGGCGAGCGTGGCTGCCCGCCGAGGTGCCGCGGAGGGCGGCTCACCTGTCCAGGAAGGGGCTGATACGGAACTGCTGGCCTTGCGGGCTGATGATCCGAGGCTGGTCGTCGGCCAGGATGGCCAAGTGACGATCTGGCCGGATCGGGCCGGCGTGGCCGATGACGCCGCGGTTGTTGCCGATCAGGTCGCACCCCGGCTGATGACGGCAACGATTTGCGGCCACTCCCGACCCGTGCTGAAGTTTCAAGGTCAAGAGACGCTTCAGTCCCCTTGCACCGTGCCGGCGGTCGGCAGCCTGTTCGTCGTCTTCCGCCCCGACGCGAATTCGGAAGGAGGGCAGCGGCTGGTCGGCTGGGAAGATTCATCCGTCGGTCGGCATGGACTCGGCGTAATGCCGGACGCGGCCGGCGCCTTCCAAGGAATCCTCCGTTGCGACGGGTCCGGTGGCGACGTAATGGTGGCGGCCCCGCCGGCCCCGGAGTTCCAGCTTGTGACGCTTACTTGGGGACCGAGTGGCGTGGAGGCATATCGCGACGGTACGCTGGTCGCTACCAATAAGACCATCCAGGCGGTGTCGTCCGATCCGCAGATCACCGCCTTGCACATCGGTGGCCCGGGCTCGGGCACCGCTGCCCGATTTCGCGGCGAGCTTGCTGAATTGCGAGTCTATGCCGCTCCCTTGGGTACGGCCAAACGGAACCAGGTCGAGGCGGAGCTTCGGCAGCGGTGGTTCGAGGCAGATCCGCTCGCCGAGATACCCGTCGACCCGATCGTCGATCTGTACCAAGAGATCTTGTCGCCACGCGGACCCTACTGGGTAGCCGAAGCTGATCGAGCCGCGCTACTGCCCGCCGACGCCCGTTTTCGACTGGATCAACTCCAGGCGGAGTTGGAAATCCTCAAAAGCAAAACCACTCCGGAGATCCCGCGAGCCGTGGTCGTGCAGGAGGGTGGTCCGACGGGCACACGGCACGAAGGCTTTCACGATGCGCAAATCTATATCCGCGGGAAGCCGACGAATCTCGGACCGACCGTCCCGCGCGGATTCCCGCGGCGGTTGGCAGGCGACAATCAGCGGCCAATCACCGAGGGGAGCGGGCGTAGGCAGTTGGCGGAGTGGCTCGTGAGCCCCGACAATCCGCTCACGGCGCGGGTCATGGTCAACCGCATCTGGCAGCACCATTTTGGCCAAGGATTGGTACGGACCTCGGCGAATTTCGGCGCTCGCGGAGAACGACCCAGCCATCCAGAACTCCTCGATTACCTGGCAGACAGGTTCGTCGCCGCTGGCTGGTCGGTGAAGGCAATGCACCGGTTGATCATGCTCTCCCGCGTCTATAGGCAGAACAGCCGCGCCGACGAACGGGCTCTGGCGACCGATCCGGAAAACCGACTGCTTGCCTACATGCCGCGGCGACGGTTGGAGGCCGAGGAGATCCGAGACAGTCTGCTCGCGGTAGCGAACCGGCTCGATTCGACTGCCGGGGGCCCGGGGTTTTTGGAATTGGCCACGCCTCGGCGCAGCCTCTACCTGATGTCGGTTCGCACAGGCGCCAAGACCGCCGATTTCGGGCCTCTCTTCGACGGGGCCGACTGCAGCGCTGTAGTCGAACGGCGAAACCAATCGACGGTGGCGCCGCAGGCTCTGTTTCTGATGAACGACCCCTTCGTCCTCGACCTAGCCGCGGCGTTGTCGGAGCGCATCTTGCGGGATGTCTCCGAGGAAGACCAGTCACGCAGGATCGATCGGCTCTATCAGATCGTCTTGGGCCGGCCCCCGACGCCAGCCGAGATCGACATCGGCCAACGGCTGCTGGAGGAGTCGGTCGGCACGGATGGTTGGACCCGCTACTGTCACGTCATGCTCTGCACAAATGAATTCGTCTATGTCGATTGACACCGGGCGCCGCGCGTTGCTCCGCCGATTGGGAGGCGGGTTTGGCGCTTTGGCTTTGGCGGCATTGCTGAACGAAGAACGGCCTGCGGAGGCAGCCGTCGCGTCGGACAACGCCACAGAGCCGCTGCGCGAAAAACGGCCCCATTTTCCACCGCGTGCCAAGCGGGTGATCTTCCTGTTCATGCCCGGCGGCCCGTCACAGGTCGACACATTCGATCCTAAGCCGCGTTTGACGCAGGACGACGGAAAGCCGTCACCAAAGCTCTACCTGGGACAACGGCGAAATCTGCTGGGATCGCCCTGGAAGTCTCGCCCATACGGCCAGGCTGGTATCGAGGTGAGCGAGCTCTTTCCACACACGTCGGCTCGCGTCGACGATCTGTGCGTGATCCGCTCGATGGTCACCGACGACCCCAACCACCCCGGCGGCTGCCTGCTGATGAACACGGGTGAACGGGTCTTCTCGCGACCCAGTCTGGGAGCTTGGGTCACCTATGGGCTCGGCACGCTCAATCAGAACCTGCCCGGTTTCATCGCCATTGGCCCCGGCCCGTTGATCGAAGGAGCGCGGCAATACGGCGCCAGCTTTCTGCCGGCTGCCTTCCAAGGAACTTTCGTCTCCAACGTCAAACAGCCGATGCGGAACCTGGAAAATCCGCACCTCGGTCCGGGCCAGCAGCGACGTGAATTAGACGCTCTGGTGCGCCTCAACGAGTTGCACGCCGCACAGCGACCGGAGGACAGCCGGCTCGACGCGAGAATCGCTTCGTTCGAACTGGCCTATCGGATGCAAAGCGAGGCTCCCGAGGCTTTCAACCTGGCCGGCGAGACAGAAGCCACGAACAAGCTGTACGGTCTCGACCAGCCGGCGACGGAAGTGTTTGGGCGACAATGTTTGCTTGGCCGGCGGCTTCTCGAACGGGGCGTGCGATTCGTGCAGCTCTATCATACAACGGGTGGCTTCCAGCCCTGGGACCAGCACAGCGACCTCAAGGCCGGGCACGAACGGAATGCGGCCGCGACCGATCGGCCGATTGCCGGTCTGCTCGCCGACCTCAAGGCGCGCGGCCTCCTCGAAGACACGTTAGTCATCTGGGGAGGCGAGTTCGGCCGTACACCGGCCTGTGAAGGCAAAGCCAACGGCCGCGATCATCATCCCTTCGGTTTCAGCATGTGGCTGTCCGGCGGCGGTGTGCGTCGAGGAACGGTCTATGGAGCGACCGACGAGTTCGGCTGGGACGCGATTGAGAACAGGGTTCATGTTCACGATCTGCACGCGACCATCTTGCACTTGCTGGGCCTCGACCACAAGCAGTTGACGTATCGCTTCGCCGGCCGCGATTTCCGACTGACCGACGTACATGGCCGGGTTGTGGAGGGAGTTTTGGCGTGACGCATCTTGCCGTGAACGGCCGAACGATCAAGCGATCCATGCGGCGCCGAACGTAACGGACAACCAGGAGTGATTTCCCGTCATCGGCGCGATACAGGGAGCGACCGCTCGCGGCACGGAAAGTCGTGCGGCGACATGCGCCAGGCACACCCCGTGCGAACCACATAAAACATGGCATCGAGGGCCTGGCGACGACAGACCGTGCGGGGCCGACCTCGCCGGGACCGCGGCGGCAACTCGCCGCGGATCAGTTCCCATTGCTGGTCTGTCATGTTCGTGGGATATTGTGCGCCATCCTGGCGTTTCATCGGTACGACTCCTTTCGTTCTGTGGTAGGAACCGAGCGGAGTCGTACCGTTTTTTATTCACTTTGCCAATTTCAAGACTCGCTCTAAGGTTGATGTAGTCCAGGCCGTCAGGGGCAGACGTCCGATCACGGTTGGGCGTACCGATGACAATGGCCTCGACGCCCTCTTGATCGGCCAGTTTGACGATCTCTTCGGCCGGCGCGCCATAAAGCAAACGGTGCTCGCACGAAATCCGAGGATCGGGCGCCTTGACGGCCCGCAACTCGGCGAGTTCCTCATCGGAAGGTTGCGGGTCTTCGTCGAAAAGGTCGCCAACGGGATACTGCTCAAGCTGCGAGGCATGAACGATCAGCAGCACAGCTCCCGTATCGCGTGCGAGTGACGCGGCGTAGGTCAGCGCACTTTGGGACGCTTCGGCGTTCTTCTGCGAACGGCCGGCAGCATCATCCGCTCGATGATTTCTCGCGGTCAGCGGCGGTCAAGACCGATTCGCGCCGGGCGGCTCGCGGAAAGAGAAAACGGTTTTCCTCATAGACGTTCTGGTGCAGGTTCATCTCCAATTCCCAAAGGCCATCGAGCAGGGACTGAAACGTCTGGCAGACATCGGGCGGAGCCACGAAACCGTGGGTCAGTTCGCGAATTCGCAGCAGCTCGGCGTCGATCGCGTCGTGGTCTTGCTCCAAAGAATTAATCAGGCTCGCCACGGCGGGCGGCTCCTCCGTGCGCTGTAGGGTCACCAGCTCTCGAATCCGTGGAAACAACTCTCTTTCTTCCCGCTCGATATGCGATTCAAGAGCGGCGCGAAACCGCTGGAAAGCGGCGGAAAGTTGCCGCGTATCGGGATGGCTCGCCGCGTACGTCGTCGTGACCTTTTCCAGTAACGACGCCAGCCGCGGAAACTCACGCCGGTAGAAACGGTGATGCACTTCTTCCAAATGCTGGCACAGCTCCGCGAGGGGAGCCGTGGCCCAATCGACGCCCATCTCATCATGCATGGTGTGGCCGAAGCGGTCGAGCTCGGCTTTGACCAAAAACGGATCGAGAGCCCGTCGGCGGCACAACTCGGCCAGCGATGTATCGACATCGCGGCAAAGATCGACCCCATGCTTGGTGAAAACACGCGACAAGCCCGGCCGGAAGGCGAGCCATTCGCGTAACGTGCTGTATTCGTTGGGACGTGCCATGAGGCTGCTCCGGATAACCAACAAGATGTCTTGCCTAATTGTTGAAACTCAGGTGAGGGCGCAACGCGTCCAGGCAGGCGGGTCGCTGGCGGGAAAGGACTCTTCCGAGGCCTCGTCGATGGTCGAATCGCACCGCGTGCACGGCGAATGCCGACGCTGCTCAAGCCGGCCACGACGGAGTGTGGCGCCGTAGCGCAATTCCGCCTCGGCTTGCAGCCAATCGTCTGCCTCTGTTCCATCAGGGCAACCGCGACTTTGCCAGATTTGGTATGCGCGGCGAGCGACGATCTCTCGCGGCGGTGCTGGCGGTCGATACCCCTCGTTCGGCCGCTCGCTCCTGGTCAATGCCTCGTTCTCACGCGACTGCATGATTGCCTCCTACCCGTAACCGCCCTTGCAAATGACAGACCCAAGGACACGCTGACCGCTCGCCCCATCCACGTACCGTTCTTTTCATCGTGGAAGTCGCGGAATCGCGAACGACGGCGCTATTCCATTTCGCGGCCCTGCGGTGTGCCGCCGCACGTGCTAAAACGCCCGCCTTGTGGGCGGATTTGGCGCGCCCTGAGATCTTCTCGTGCTCCCGCTTACGCGGAAGTCTTAGCCGGCCCGGCCGAGAACGATCTCCATTATTGTGGACGGCGCGGCGGCCCAGTCTGGGGCGCCCATGCCGCACGATACGCAGTTCGTACGCGGTGGGTCGGCGGCTTGCCGGGTCCGTGAGACGAGCGACCGGCATGGAATCGGCGGCATCGTTCTTGCTCAGGACGGGATTTGCACCAGCAATGCTTACGAAGACTGGAGGGGTTGCGATTGGAAGGAGTTTTGTCATGGCGATTCATCACGCAGCGCCGTCGGAGGTTTTTGATGTCCGGCCCCTGGGTCAAACGCTGAGGGAGTCGAAAACGACGGTATTGGTTAAAACGGACACGCTTGAAGTCATTCGTATCGTGCTGCCTGCCGGCAAGCACTTGCCGCCGCACCGAGTCGAGGGAGAGATCACGGTGCAATGCCTGGAAGGTCGCATGGCCTTCAATGCCGACGGCACCGAGCATGAACTGGCAGAAGGCCAGATGCTCTATCTCGCCGGCGGCGCCACGCATGAACTGCGAGGAATCACCGATTCGTCGGTGCTCGTCACGATTCTGCTGAGGTGAGATCATGTTCCACCTCAAGCGCGCATATGATCCGGCGTCGTCCGAAGACGGTTGCCGCGTGCTGGTCGAGCGACTCTGGCCGCGCGGCGTGAGCAAGTCACGGGCGAAGATTGACGCCTGGCTGAGAGACGTGGCGCCCAGCGCCGAATTGCGAAAGTGGTATGGGCATGATCCGGAGCGTTGGGAGGAGTTTCGCCGCCGCTATTGGGGCGAGTTGCGCTCGAATCCCCAAGCCGTCCAGGAACTGCGTGCGAAGGAGCGTCGCGGCAACGTCACCCTCGTCTACGCTACCCACGACGCCGAGCACAGCGGGGCCCTGGCGCTCCAGCAGTTCCTGATCCGCCACAAGGCCCGGCGACGCGCAGCAGCACCTGGACCGCGCGTGCGTCGATGACATGCCAAGGAGCAGGTCTCCACATGACCGGAACAGGCGGCAGTGAACCCGCGGATGCCGATCCGGCGGGGCGGCGATAGGGCACCTCGATTGAGGAACAGACATGCATTACCTTTACGGCGCGAAACGCGGTGTGCCGCGGAAGTTAGTTGCGACCTTCGACGGCGAACAACACTTGCTGGCTTATGTGCGCAGGGCTACGTTGTCAGAGCAGGGCGGCGGCTTCAAGTTCGAGCAGGGAAGCTCGCTGGCCGGCTATCAGGGATGGAGCCGTTCCCCGCAGCCGCTTACCGACGACGACCCCGCCGCCGTCGAACATAATCCATCGCCGAATATGTTATAGATGAGCTCGGCTACTGAGCTGAACCGGCGGCCTCCCGACCGCCGCCCCGGGAATCGCCTGGCCGCTTTCTATCGCGCCACGGTCGGCAAGAAGGTGGTGATGGCGATCTCCGGCGTGGTGCTGTTTGTCTTCGTCATCACGCATCTGGCCGGCAACCTGCAGGTCTTTCTCGGCTCCGAGAAGCTCAATGCCTATTCCGCCTTGCTGCGGGGCATGCCCGAACTGCTTTGGCCCGCCCGGGCGGGTCTGGTCGTCGCGCTGGTGGTTCATGTCATTGCCTCGATGCAGCTTGTGCTCATCAACCGCCGGGCCAGGCCCGTGACCTACGCGGTGAGACGCGACATCGAAACCAATTACGCGGCGCGAACGATGGCGATCAGCGGGCCGCTGGTCTTGCTCTACGTGATTTATCATTTGGCGATGTTCACATTTCTTGTCACCGGGCCGGGCTACAGCCATACGGACGTCTACCGCAACGTCGTGCTGGCCTTTCAAATGCCGGCGATTTCGGGCATCTACATCACCGCCATGTTGTTGCTCGGCTTGCACCTCTGTCACGGCCTGTGGAGCATGCTCCACACGCTGGGAATCAGCAGCCGGCGTTATCGCTGGCTGAGGCGAGGCTTGGCGCCGGCCGTCGCAATCGCGATCACCGCCGGCTACATTTCGATTCCGCTGGCGGTCTTGGCGGGGATCGTCGAATAAGGAGGCAGGTGGTGGAACTCGATCCCAAGGTGCCCTCAGGCCCCATCGAGCAGAAGTGGTCGAAATACCGCTTCGACATGAAGCTCGTCAACCCGGCAAACAAGCGCAAGTACAAGGTGATCGTCGTAGGCACGGGCCTCGCGGGTGGTGCCGCCGCGGCGACGCTGGCTCAGCTCGGTTACCAGGTGAGTTGCTTCTGTTTTCACGACAGCCCGCGTCGGGCACATTCCATCGCCGCCCAAGGGGGCATCAATGCCGCCAAGAATTATCAGGGCGATGGCGACAGCGTTTACCGGCTCTTCCACGACACCGTCAAAGGCGGCGATTTCCGCAGCCGCGAGGCCAACGTCTACCGTCTCGCCGAGCTGAGCATGGCGATCATCGACCAGTGTGTCGCCCTGGGCGTGCCGTTCGCCCGCGAGTACAGCGGCTACCTGGCCAACCGCTCGTTCGGCGGCGCGCAGGTCTCACGCACCTTCTACGCGCGTGGGCAGACCGGCCAACAGCTCTTGCTCGGCTGCTATTCGGCGCTGGCTCGGCAGATTGCCTTGCGTCAAGTGACGATGCACCCGCGGCACGAGATGCTCGACCTGGTGGTGGTCGACGGCCGCGCCCGTGGCATTACCACGCGTAACCTCCTCACCGGTGTAATCTCGTCCCACGCGGCCGACGCGATCGTGCTCGGCACGGGCGGGTACGGGAACGTCTATTATCTTTCGACCAACGCCAAGGCAAGCAACGTCACCGCGATCTGGCGGGCTTATCGCCGTGGCGCGCTGATGGCCAATCCCTGTTTCACGCAAATCCACCCCACCTGCATTCCGGCGTCGGGCGAGCATCAGAGCAAGCTCACACTGATGAGCGAGTCTCTGCGGAACGACGGCCGCATCTGGGTCCCCAAGCAAGCCGGCGATCACCGCCCGGTCGGCGAGATATTTGAATCGGATCGTGACTACTTTCTCGAACGCAAATACCCCAGCTTCGGCAACCTTGTGCCGCGCGACGTGGCCTCGCGCAACGCCAAGGAAGTCTGCGACGAGGGGCGTGGCGTAGGGCCGGGTGGGCGCGGTGTCTATCTCGATTTCACCGCCGCCATCGCACGGCTCGGCCAGGATTTGGTTCGCCAGCGCTACGGCAACCTGTTCGAGATGTACGAGCGCATTACCGGCGAAAACCCCTATCGACAACCGATGCGGGTTTATCCGGCCATCCACTACGCCATGGGCGGACTGTGGGTGGATTACAACTTGATGAGCAACATCGAGGGGCTGTTTGTCATCGGCGAGGCGAATTTTGCGGACCAGGGGGCAAACCGCTTGGGCGCAAGTGCCCTGATGCAAGGCCTGGCCGATGGCTACTTCATACTGCCGTACACGATCGGCGACTATCTTGCCCGCGTTTCACCTGCCGACCGGCTTTCGCCCGAGCACCATGCCTTCCGGCAGACCGAGCTCGAGGCGGCCGACCGCCTCAAGAAATTGTTGTCGGCAGCCGGCCGGCGCTCAGCCGGCTCGTTCCATCGCGAATTGGGCGAACTGGTGTGGAACCAATGCGGAATGTCACGCTCGGCGCCCGGACTCAAGCAAGCGCTGGCACGTATCCCGGAGCTGCGCGAGGAGTTCTGGCAGAGTGTCAAGGTGCCCGGCAGCGGCGCACAGTTCAACCAGGCGCTGGAACATGCCGGTCGAATCGCCGATTTTCTCGAGTTCTCTGAATTGATGTGCCACGACGCGTTGGACCGCGACGAATCGTGCGGGGCTCATTTTCGCCTGGAGCACCAGACGACCGATGGGGAAGCTCTGCGCGATGACGAGCATTACTGCCATGTGTCGGCGTGGGAGTTCACCGGGCTCGGGCAGCCCCCGCTTTTGCACAAAGAGCCGCTGGCCTTCGAGTACGTCAAGCCGACGCAGCGGAGCTACAAATAATGAAGCTGATTCTCAAGATCTGGCGGCAAGCCTCGGCTGGTGAAGCGGGAACGTTGATAACCTATCCGGTTGAGGATGTCAGCTCCGATATGTCGTTCCTCGAAGTGCTCGATGTACTCAACGAGCAGTTGATCGCTCAGGGCGAGCGGCCGGTTGCCTTCGATCACGACTGCCGGGAGGGAATCTGCGGGAGTTGCGGCTTTATGATCGACGGCGTGGCTCATGGTCCCTTGCGGATGACCACCGTCTGCCAGCTTTTCATGCGACATTTTGGCGACGGCGCGACCTTGGTCGTCGAGCCCTTTCGCGCGCGGGCCTTGACGGTGGTGCAAGACCTCGTCGTCGATCGCGGCGCGCTCGATCGGATCATCGAATCGGGCGGGTTCATTTCGGCCCGGACCGGCAGCGCGCCGGAGGCGAACTCGATCCTGGTCTCGAAAGAAGCATCCGACCGGGCGATGGACGCGGCGGCCTGTATCGGCTGCGCAGCGTGCGTGGCCGCCTGCCCGAATGCCTCAGCCATGCTCTTTACGGCGGCAAAGATTTCGCACCTTGGCTTGTTGCCGCAGGGTCAGCCTGAACGGCGGCAACGCGTGCTTCGGATGGTCGACGCCATGTACGATCTCGATTTCGGAAGCTGCAGCAACCACGGCGAGTGCGAGGCCGTTTGCCCGAAGGGGATCAGCATCGACTTCATCGCCCGTCTGAATCGCGACCATATTACGGCCGGCCTGACATCGGCAAGGGAGGTGATCAAAGACGTCTAAAACCGGTCCGGCGAAATCAGCGAGTGGGAACGAGTTCGAGGTACGCTGCCTGGCGGTGTCGCTCTCGGCGCTGATGAAGCGAGATCGCTCCAAACGTGATAGAATGTGCCGCCCCACACCAGTTGGCCGCCGCATGCCGTCCGATCTCGCGAGTCTGGATCACCGCATGGCGAACGGTAAGGGTGCGTGGCGTTCAGTAGACGGCATTGAAGATCGACTCTCATTTGAGGTCTTGCGATGGCAACAGGTCAGCGTCGGCCGATGGTGATCTCCCCGCTATGGCTGCAAGCGGTCATCTTAACCTTCCTATTCGGCTTCGCGGTACTGGGTTACCTGGCGATACGCGTCTACCAGGACCATGCCCCTGTACCCGGCAAGGTGGTGTCCGAGAGGGGCGAGACGCTCTTCACCGGCGAGGAAATCCTCGATGGCCAGCAGTTATTCCTAACCTACGGCCTGATGGAATACGGCTCGATCTACGGCCACGGAGCATACCTCGGTCCCGATTTCACCGCCGATTACCTGCACCGCGAAGCGCTGGAGATGGAGCAGCTCTATGGCGGCGGTGCCGCCGCCCTGGGGCGCGTGCAAAGCGAACTTCAGGCCAACCGCTACGACGCACAGACGGACACCCTTATCTGGACGGAGGGCCAGGTAAGGGCCTTTGACGTTCTTCTCCGCCACTACGAGGACGAAATCCTCAACCGAAAGCTCAGCGGGGCCGGGATGGGGCCGGGGGCCATCCCGGAGCCGGCGGAAATCCGCCGCATTACCGCCTTCATCGCTTGGACGGCCTGGACCGCGTCGGCGCGCCGTCCAGGCCGACCCTACTCGTATACGAACAACTGGCCGCCGGAATCTCTGGTCGGCAACCAGTTGACAGAAGAGGCCGTGGTCTGGAGCATGCTGTCGATCATCGCCCTCTTGGGCGGGATCGGGCTGATGCTAACCGCGTTTGGGCGGTATTCGCAGCTCCTGGGCTGGCACGCGGAAGAGGAGCGTCGCTTGCGTTTCCTTCCGCCGGACGAAGTGCCGCTGACTCCGGCCCAGCGGTCCACCTCCTGGTATTTCCTGGCGGTCGCCGCCCTGTTTCTGGTGCAGACGCTGCTTGGCGGAGCAACCGCTCACTACCATGCGGAAACCGGCAGCTTCTTCGGCATTGACCTGCCGCAGTGGCTTCCCTACAACCTGACCCGCACCTGGCACCTGCAACTTGCCATTTTCTTCGTCTCCGCCGCCTACCTGGCCGCCGGCATCTTCCTTGCCCCGCTCATCGCCGGTCATGAGCCCCGCGGCCAGCGACTCCTTTCCTTCCTGCTATTGGGCGCAGTGGTGGTGGTCGTGGCCGGCAGCATGACCGGCGAGGCGGCCAGCTACAAAGGTTGGCTCACCCACGACGCCAAGCCCTTGATCGGCGCGCAAGGCTGGGAGTACCTCGACCTGGGACTGGTCTGGCAATCGCTCTTGGTCGTGGGGCTGGTCCTGTGGTGCGCCATTCTTTACCGGGGCCTCCGGGGAAAACTGGCCCAAGAGAGCCGCGGCAACCTGCCCTGCCTGTTCTTTTACAGTGCGCTGTCGATTCCTCTGTTCTACGCCGTGGGCCTCGTCAACCGGCCCCACACCAACTTCGCCATCGCCGATTTCTGGCGCTTCTGGGTGGTCCATCTATGGGTCGAGGACTTCCTGGAATTGTTCACGACAATCATGGTGGCCTATGTCTTCGTCCTTCTGGGTGTGGTGTCGGAGAAAACCGCTACGCGCGTCATCTATTACGACGCCATCTTGTATTCCGTGGGCGGCGTGGTCGGCACCATGCACCATTTGTACTTCAGTGGGACGCCCGCCATCCACATGGCGCTCGGTGCCTTCTTCTCGGCGGCGGAGGTGATTCCGCTGACCTTTCTCACCGTGGAAGCCTGGACGTTCCTGCACATGGGCGCGCGCCAGGAGGTGCGCGGCGGCGAAAATCCGTTTCCGCATCGCTGGGCCGTCTTGTTTCTGGCTTCTGTCGGTTTCTGGAATTTTCTGGGAGCAGGCGTGTTCGGATTCCTCATCAACCTGCCTGTCGTCAGTTACTACGAGATCGGCACACAGTTGACGGCCAACCACGGGCACGCTGCCATGATGGGCGTCTACGGGATGCTCGCCATCAGCCTTCTGGTCTTCTGCTTACGTTACCTGTTGCGGCCGGAGGATTGGAGCGAGCGGCTTGTGGGTTTTTCGTTCTGGGCGCTCAATTTGGGGCTAGCCTGGATGGTGTTTGCCAATCTTTTTCCGATCGGCATCCTCCAGCTCGGCGATGCGGTGGCAAACGGCTACTGGCACGCCCGCTCCATCGAGTTCTTTAACGACCATGCGATGATCGAATGGCTGCGTCTGCCCGGTGACGTGCTCTTCATCGCGGGTGTACTGCCGCTGGTCTACTTGACGGCCCGGGCTGTGGTCCGGCCTTCGCGTCCCGTAGCCCTGGCCGCCGGCCCCCAGACCACCCCGTTGTTCACCGAGCTATCCCCCGTGCCCAGCGGGCTTTGATAGCGGCCCTCGGAAGGAGGTCGTGTGGATCCGATTTCTCTGCTCCTAAGCCTGCCCGCCGAGTTGGAAATCTGGCTAATCCTATGTTATGTCGCCGTGGTTCTCACCGGAGCACGGGCGGCCGAGGCGCTGGCCCGGCTCCATTTCCAGCGCGCACGGAGGTTCGCTGAGGAAGGCTTTGCATACGATCCGCACGCCGACCACTATCACTGCCCGGAGGGCGAACACCTTTCGCTTCACCTGGTGGATGCGGAGAACAGGTTGGCCATTTACCGCGCGCCGGCGTCCAGGTGCAACGCTTGCCCGTTGAAGGCATCCTGCACGCCGCACGAGGAAGGACGACACATCTATCGCCCCCTGGCGGCCTGGGCCGAAACGGACATCGGGCGCTTTCACGGCCGATTGTCGCTGCTCATGATGGGCGTCGGCACGATCTTCTCCGTCGGTGGTCTGGCCCGCTGGCTCGGGAAGCCGGGGACGGGCCTGCTGGTGCTCGCACTGGCCGCCAGCGTGTCCTGCCTGGTATGGGAAGTACGCGGCGCAGGGTGCGGGATGGAGCCGGACATCGACCAAGCCAAGTGACCACTCCGCCATGCCGTGAAGGCGTGGACTCACGAGCGCGAAGACCCGGTGACGATCCTTCTGCTGCCTGCATTTTTTGCCGCATCGACCGAGCGAATCCGGCACTTCGACGTGTCGGCCGACATCATGCCGACGAGCAGCGTCTTCAGGCCGAAACCCGCGACTGTCCGGCGCATAAAAACGCCGCGTCAGGAGGTGTGGATCTCATACTGGATTAACAAAGTGATCGAGCAGAACCAGAACACGCAGTACGGGCAGGATCTCAACGCGGCTTTCGACGGAAACCGACTGAAAGCGACTGGCAAAAGTGTCGGCAAGCAAACGAGGAGGCTCTTCGGCTTGAACGTCAGTTGGCTGCGTCAAGCGGTGAACAATATGCCGAGTCACTCGACTTTCCGGCTAAATGGAATCACCATTCGCTGCCGCAACTGCTGATGACCAACGGCCGAGCATTTCTCGCCTTCCCCACAGTCGCCCCAGATCCAGGCTGGGAAGGCTACTATGTGCCCGTCCAAGATCCTGCGACCAGCGACACTGCGTCATCTGAGGTGGACCCCAATCTTTGGGCGCCGATCGAGGCTGTTTAAGGTGTAGACGGGATGGCGGCCCGCGAGACCTCTTCCCAGGTCTCGCGCGGCCGCTGAATCATATCCCCGCTCAGAGTTTCGTTTGACTCTCCCCATTTTTTGCGCGGCACTTCATAAATTTTTTTCGTCGCCCCGACGCGACGGGCTTGAGCCACCTTCACCATAAATCGACTTCCGCGTGCGATAACCCAGGGACTGATGCACGCGCTCCTCATAAAACACCGCCAGCCAGATCGTCGGCTCGTCCGGCGTCGTCCACTCGACCCGATGCTTCTTGTGCGCCGGGATATTCACGAAGTCGCCCGTCCTCATCTCAATGCTTTCATCCTCGAACCGGAGCTTGGCTGCACCCTTCAGCACGACGATCCACTCGTGCTGCGACTGATCGTACCAGAAGCCTTCAGGCGATGCGTGGCCCGGGGAGACGATCCGCTCGATGCGAACGCCGGCGGAATCGAGGAGCGTCGTGAAAAGCTCGTCGGGCAGATAGGCTGGAAGGCTGGCGAGAGATTCGTCACGATCACGCTTCGACGCCCTCGTTCTCGAACCAATCGGCCAGCCCCTTCTCCAGAACGGCCATCGCCTCGGCGAACGTCTTCGGCGTCTCATCCTCGAAAACCAGCCCGCCATAATCCAGCGCCCGAGCGATGAAGCCGAACCCGTCCTGGTCACCGATCTCGATGTGTCCATAGCCGTTGACCCACTTGGCGACGGCGGGGAACACCTTTTCAACAGCAGTAGAGTCGGCCTCCCAGGCGGCGTCCCGTTGTTCGAGTTGCTTCAGGCGAGTCTTGACGGACGCCGAACTCTTGCCGAGCTTCGCCCTGGGCTTGTCTTTGGTCCGCCGCTGCTTGGTTTTCGCTGGCGTCTTCGGTGATTCTCTTTTCGCCATGAATTGTACCTCTTCTTCGCCGGCATTAAGGGAGATCGTTCCCTGCAACTCGCCGTCTTCGAGAAGTGCCCACCCGATGTCGTCCATAGGCATTCCCTCTTCATCTTCACCGTGCCAGTCAAAGTGAATAGCACGCTGTCGGTCTTTCTTTTTGGTGCGGTAGTGGGCGATGAAGCCGTGGATTTCGCCGAACTCGAACGAGCCACAACCATCCTCGTCGAACTCGATGAACGCCTCTACCTCTTCCTTGAGTTGGTCTTCATCCCAACTGGACACGGAGACGATGTGCCACGTGCCGATGAAGGGATGCTTGGGCTTCGATTTTGCTCTTGCCATGCCGCTCACTTCACCTCGCCCAGAAACTCCAGCAAGACGTGGTGCCATGTTTCCGCATCGCTCATGTAGGGTGCATGGCTCCCAGCGGCGATGACGACCTTTCTTCCCTTCTTCGCCGATGAGACCAACAGGTCGGCCTGCTCTTGAGGGATCAGCCGGTCCTTCTCGCCCCAGACGGTCAGCACGGGCACGCTGATCTGCTTCAACCGATCCTTGTATTCTATGATGCCAACTGGCGCAACAGCAACGAACCCTCGAAGCCGCTCCGGCTCGCTGGTGACTAGCGGTAGTGCGTATTGGCCGCTCATTGAGGGCGAGACGACGACCGGCTTCGAGATTTCGAGTACATCGAGCAGTTGGCCCAGCCATTTGTCCGGCGAGCCTTCGTTGCACTCCGAACTGCCGAAGCCGGGAAGATCGACGGCGATGGCCCGATAGCCAGCGTCCGCCAGTGCCTTCATTGTTCCGATGTCTTGCCACGTCTTCGACGAGAAACTGGCTCCATGAAGAAGCAGGACGACCTGGCCGTCGGCATTGCCTTGCTCAATCACGTGAACCTTGGAACCGTCCACGATCACCGTGTGGGACTTTGTGCTTGCCATCATCGGTCTCCTCTGAAACAGTTTCAGCCACTCTAAGGTCATGGCGTCCGAAACCGATTTCGACTGGCGTAGCTCATTGGGCGTCTTGCCCCAGTAAAAGCCGATCCAACCTACGGCGTGTTTCTTCGATGCCTCGATGAATTCCCCAAGTTCTGCTACTGAGCAGGAGAGCGGGAACATCTCCTCGATCACCACCGGCTTCCCGACTGCAAAACCCTCCAGCGTTTCGAGGGCCTCATCAAGCTTGCCGGCCTTCGGGTAGCGATGGACTGCCACGTAATCCAGGTCGTCGGCGATCCTTGTTGGGACGAAACCCGAAGTGAGCCCGGGGCGATCCAGGCTCCAATCGACGAGACCAACCGTGACCATGTGCCGTTTGTCCTTTTCCCGGATGGCATTGGCCAAGTGTCGCACCCATTGGCGGGCGATCTCCGGCCGAGGACGATCTTGCTGGTCGAGAATGATGAACTGAACGTAGTGCTTTCCGCCGAAGGGCGGTCCCAGCCAGTCGCCATCGGCTCGTTTTCCTCCCGGGACGACAGGCTCATTCATCAGGTCATAGCAGAAAACGGCCGGGCTTTCGGCGCACCGGCCGGCTACCGCCTGCCAGAATCGAGCCTGCACGTCCCAGCGAATTCTCTCAGAAAGTTTGTCGTACCACGCTGGCACATGCTTTTTGTGGTAGCAAGCCAGCCCGGTCAGATCGAGATAGAGCCGCTCCTTCTCGGCTAATTGCAGCAAGTTTGCCGGCCGGTCAAGGGCACGGCCGTTTGGTGTCTCCGGGCCATCCATGAACTTGCCGAGTTGCAGATGGATGCGAACGACGTTTGAGGCGGACCCCAATTCTTGGGCGCCGATTGAGGCTGTTTAAGATGTAGGCGGGAGTGCGGCCCGCGAGACCCCTTCCCAGGTCTCGCGCGGCCGCTGAATCACATCCCCGCTCAGAGTTCCGTTTGACTATCCCCTTTTTTTGCGCGGCACTTCATGAATTTTTTTCGTCGTTCTGACACGACAAGCTTGAGCCACCTCCACGATAAATCGACGCTGGCGTGCGATAACCCAGAGACTGATGCACGCGCTCCTCGCAGTAGAAGCGAAAGTAGCTCGACAGCGAACGCTCCGCCTCCCAACCGTTAGCGTACTCCTTGAGGTACACCTCCTCGTACTTGACGGTGCGCCACAGACGCTCGATGAACACGTTGTCCAGCGCCCGGCCTCGCCCATCCATGCTGATCGCGATCCCGCGCGAGATGAGCCGCGAAGTGAACGCCTCCGCCGTGAACTGCGAGCCTTGGTCGCTGTTGAAAATCTCTGGACGACCCACGCTCAATGCTTGATCCAATGCCTCCTGGCAGAACCTGCCGTCAAGAGTGTTCGACAACTGCCACGACAACACGTACCGACTCCACCAATCCATGATCGCCACCAAGTACAGGAAGCCATGCCTCAGCGGAATGTAGGTGATGTCCGTGCTCCACACCTGGTCCGGCCGCGTGATTTCAACCCCACGCAACAAATACGGGTAAATCTTGTGGCCCGCACCAGGACGAGTCGTGCGACGCTTCGGGCAAATCGCCTCGATCCCCATCGAACGCATCAGACGTTGAACGCGCTTGCGGTTCACCGACAACACCTCCGCCATCTTCCGACTGCCGAAAAACGGTCTCTTCGTGTACAGGGCGTCGATCCGACGCATCAGTTCCAGATTCACCTCCGTTTCGCCACACCCTTCGTAGTACCACGTGCTCCGAGGCAGACCGAGCAACTCGCATTGTCGCGAAACGCTCAGCTCGCCGTGGCTCTCGTCGATCAACCTCCGCCGCTCAGCCACCGAGCTGGGCAGATTTTTTTTTCAACCATTCGACCTCCATCTTCAGTCGACCGATCTGCTCGTAAAGCTCTTCCTCCTTCGCCGACAGCTCGTCGCGGTTCTTGCCGCGACCCTCCTCGAACAGCTCCGCCGCTTGATCCAAGAGCTGCTTCTTCCACGCCGTCACCTGGCTCGAATGCACACCGTACTTCGAGGCCAGCTCCGCCGTCGTCTGCTCCCCACGAACCGCCGACAGCGCCACCTGCGCCTTGAACGATGCCCCGAACACTCGACGCTTCCTGCTCACTATTCAGGCCCTCCTCCTGCTTGCCTCCTGCGAGGAGTCTACACCTTATTGCCCTGTCCAGTTTTCGGGGTCCACTTCA
>DASZPH010000005.1:0-55675 GCA_035550375.1 Pirellulales bacterium
CGCTCACTCGAAAACCTCCGTGCAGGTGTGGCGTGTTTGTTGGCGTTCAACACAAATACGCCCCAAAACGCCGGAGGTTTTCGATTTTTTTCGCCGCGGCCGCGGCCGCCCGGCTTCTGGCTATGCTTGTTTAAGGCCTAGCCAATGCCCCGCCCTGATAGCAGATTCCATGTCTGCAGTTCTCAGGGCGAGCTCAGCGCGGCTGCTGGCTTACGCCGGCGCCAGTTTCCGCCGGCGCCACCCATACCCCGCCATGCCCATAATGCCCATGCCCAGAAGCGCGAAACTACCCGGCTCTGGGACTGCGGCAGGAGTGAGCACGAATTCGCCCCCCATGACGAATGTAATCGGAACGATACCGCCGTTTTCATAGTAGGTTGACGGCTGGTCGAACTGGTTTGAAATAAATTGCAGGCTGTGCACGATTCTCGGCGTGTTGCTGGCTATTGTTTCAGCAACGGTTTGGCTTGGATCAGTCGGGTTGGGCGCGAGGGAGTAACCCGGGAACAGGATCGGATCGGAAACACCGTTGGCATCCACGAAGGTGTAATAGAAAGGACCCATCAAGGATGCCGGGCCGGTCGTTTGAAAACCGCTGATAAGAGTTTGCCAGAGACCATCGGGATTGCCGGCGAGCGGCGAGCCGTTCGTGGTCGTAAGCGTGAATTGGATGATGGCGCTGGTGGGGTCGAGCGGCGTGATCGACTCGGTGATGCTCAGCAGTCCGTTATCGATCGTCGTCGGGCCGCCGTTCAGAGGGACGCCGGTGGTTAAGACCGTATTCCCCGCGGGATCGTTAATTACATCCACGTTGAACGGAACACTCGTGTCGAAGACACCCGCCTGCGCTTGTCCGACTTCTGACAGAAGCAGCAACGAAGCTGCCATCAAAAAAAGCAAACGTCTCATGATGCACCTTTTTCTGTTGTAAAACACGCTGCTTGACGAAGACCCGGGCGGCACGATGATTTCTGACAGGTGGCGGTTACCGAGTTGGTCGATTTTGAAACACGTCGCCTGGCGTCTCGTGCCGAGGTTATTTCCCTGATGGGGTGACCGATTCTCAAAAAGCCCGGATTCTCCCGGCGAAGATCCCGGTCTTTCCCGTGAAGGGCCACGTAAGAGGCCGGAATAAGCCTCTTCTTTTGTAGTTCCTTCTAGGACTTGTACGAGACGACTTCGGAGAACCTTGCGCGCTCAACGAAGAAAACTGAAAAAAACCCGCAGAGCCGAATTGGTCGCGCTGTTGCCCCAGCCGTTCAAGCTGACCGCGACTCTGGTGATATCGCCGAGCCAATCGACAATGCTGCCCGAAGCTTCGCTCAAAAGCTCCCGATCCACCGATGGTTGGCAAGGTCAGCGAAGATTCGCCGGCCGAAGAGGTTGCCAGCGGCGGCCGACCGTAGAGCACGACACAGGAATAGAGCCAGGAATAGAGCCCTACCCGATTCTCGGACAGGCTTCAACGATCGACGGCCGACGAGTCTAATTGCTTACCCCTCCTTTCTTCGCCGTGCTATACTGGGCGGCGCACTGTCTTCCATCGCGAACTCAAGTCGCCGCCGCAACCTGCGCGGCGGGTTCGTTTCCATTCAAATCCAAGTCACCACCGCGAATTGTGCGGGTCTTCACGCTCGACGATCTGCTGGCTTTGAACGACGAGATTGCCGCGCTCGTCCGCGCCGGCGTTCCGCTCGACAGCGGCCTGGCGGAGCTGGGGCGCGAACTGCCGGGCCATCACGGCCGAACGGCGACGGCCCTCTCCCGGGAGCTGGCGCGCGGCATGCCGCTCGACGAAGCCCTGCTTCAATCGCGGGCGGAGTTTCCGGAGCTCTACATCTCGGTGGTCACCGCCGGCTTGCGGTCGGGACGGCTGGCGTCAGCTCTGGAAGGGCTGGCCGCGGCCGCCCGGCGGGTGGCCGAATTGCGGCAGGTGACCGCGACGGCGATGATCTACCCGCTGATCGTCTTTCTGCTCGGCTGGATCCTGTTCGTGGGGCTCGTAACCTTCTTTGCGCCCCACGTTTTCCCCGTCTTTCGTGACTTTCATGCTTCGTCGGCCGGGCTATTCGCCTGGTTCGCCGAGCTCGGCCCAAGCGCGGCCTGGTGGGCGCCCATCGCGCCGGCCCTGGTGCTCCTGGCGGTCGCGTTCTGGTGGTGGCGCTCGCGCCAAGCCCTCTTGCTCGACAGCACCCGCTTGCTGGGGTGGGTGCCGGGCGCCCGCCGCCTGGACGGCCTATGCCGCTCGGCCACCTTCGCCGACGTGCTGGCCCTGCTCGTCGACCAGCGGGTGCCGCTCGCCGACGGTTTGCGCCTGGCCGCCGCCGCGTGCGGCGATCGGCGGATGACGGCCGACGCCGAGGCGCTGGCGCTGGCCATAGAGCGCGGCGCCGCGCCCGCCGAATATCTGCGTCATACCGGCCGTTTTCCGCCGTTGGTGGCCTGGTTTCTCGCGGCCGGCCAGGAGGCCAGGCTGCTGGTCTCGGCGCTGCGGCATGCGGCCGCCAGCTACCATGAACGGGCCCGCCAGCGGGCCGAGGCCGTGCACACGTTCTTGCCCGTTTTTCTGACGCTGGGAGTCGGAGGTACGTGCGTCTTGGCGTACGCTCTGTTGGTGTTTGCGCCCTGGGTCGATCTGCTGAAGACGATCAGCGGGCCGTAAGTTCGACTTGAACGAATGAAGATGCAAAATTCATCCGGCAACGATGCCCGAAACCTGAGCGGGGCGATCACCTCGCTCGTGGCGTCGGGCCTGCCCATTGAACAGGGATTGAGAGCTGCCGCCAGCGAGCTGCCGCGAGGTCGAACCGCGAAAGCGCTCCTGTCCATCGCCGTTAAGCTCGAGCGAGGAGAGAAGCTGCAAACAGTCCTGGCGGCCGAAGACCGCTCGCTGCCGGAGCATCTGCGGGCGCTGGTTGTCTCCGGCCTGCGTTCGGCCTCGTTGGGACGGGTGCTCGAGGAGTTCGTCAGCGCCGAGCGCCATGCAGTCGACGTCTACCGCAAGATTATGCTCGCCGTTAGTTACCCGGCCTTGCTGCTCCTGCTCATCTCGTCGGTCTTTGTTTTGTTTTGCTTCGGCGTCCTACCCGGCTTGCTGGAGGTGCTCGATGATTTCGATCTCGATCTTCCTATGCAGACCCTGGCGCTGACTAGGCTGGCCGATTCGGGCTCGTGGATGCTGGTCGGCAACGTGCTCTTGCTCGCGGCCGCGTGGGCCTTTCTTTGGTTCGCCATACGAATCTACGAACTACGGACGATGCTCGTGGCGGTTCCCGTGCTGGGCCCGGTCATTCGCTGGGCCGGGCTGGCTCGTTTCTCGCGATTGTTGGCCCTCATGGTCGACTGCGAGCTGCCGCTTGCCGAGTCGCTTGAACTGGCGGGCCGCGGGTGTCAGGACGCCAGCCTCGAATACGCGGCGCGAAAGGCAGCCGCAGACATGCGTAAAGGCAGCACGCTTGGCGATGCCCTGTTGGCGCGGCGGCAGTTTCCGCAAAGTCTGGGGCCGATGGTCCGCTGGGCCGAGCAAACGGCGCAAAGCCAACCGAATCGCACGGGGACGAATCCTTTTGGTCCCAGCACGGCGCCGGCGGGCGCACTGGCCGACGCCCTGCGAATTGCGGCCGAGATGTTCGAGAGCCGTCTGGAGATCCAGCTCGCACTGCTGCGGGCGGTGGCGCCTCCGTTGAGCTTTCTATTCGTGGTCTGGGGAGTGTCGTTCCTGGTGGCGGCGATCTCGCTGCCGATGGTCAACTTGCTCGACAGACTGACATGAGCGACTCGCTGGTTTCAGCTCAGAGTTTTCCCGGCCTGGTGCTTCTGGGCATCGCCGTGCTCGCTTCGCTGAACCTGTTCTACCGCGATCGGCCGGAAGGGGAGGACCCGCTGCACCTGATCATGACAGTCATCGGGCGGGTGATGATCGTCACCGCCTTCCTGGAAGCGTGCGTGGTGTTCCTCAATTTCCTCGCCCCGGTCTTTGTGGTGATCCTGATCGGAATTCTGATCGACGTCGCCTGTCGCTACTGGCTGCGGCGCCGGATGTCGCTTTTGGCCGCGCTGGCGGCCGCGGCCCGGCGCTGGATGCCGCTTGCCCCCGCCGTGCAGGCCTTTTCCTGCGAGTGGCGAGGGTTCTACGGGCGGCGCTGCCGGCGACTGGCCGAGTCGCTCGACGCGGGCATGTCGCCCGGTCAAGCTCTGCGCTATGCCGGCCCGTTCGTCCCTCGCCGCGCGGTTGCCTTGATCGAAGCGGGCGGGCGCTGCGGCAACCTGGCCGGGGCGCTGGCCGAGGCCGTTCGCCAGCCCGCCACCCAAATGGTGCTGGCGAGAATCTGGAGCGCCGTCTGGTACCTGTCCGCCACCCTGTTCGCGGGCGCGGTCAGTTTGACGTTCATCATGGTAAAAATCGTCCCCGCCTACATAAAGATCTTCGACGATTTCGACGCCAAGCTGCCCGGCATGACCCTGATGCTCATCGACGTGTGCAACTGGTTTGTCTACGGTTGGCCGCTGTTGCTGCTGGCTTGCATGTCGGCCGCGTGCTTCGTCGTCTTGTGGACCTTCGACATGATCGCCTGGCTGCCTCCGCCTCTGAACACGCTGGCCCGGCGCAAGGAAACGGTTGTCGTCTTACGGGCGCTGGCCGTCACCTCCGAGGCAAACCGGCCTCTTCTGCCGGCCGTGGCGGCCCTCGCCGAGTATTATCCATCGGTGGCGATTCGCGTTCGCTTGAAGATGGCGATGGACCAGATGGCGCAGGGCCAGCCGTGGTTGGAGAGCCTTGCCGACCAGGGTTTCTTGAGGCGCGGCGAACTGGCGCTGGTGACGAGTGCCCTGCGCGTGGGCAACTTGCCCTGGGCTTTGCGTGAAGTGGCCGACGGAATCGAACGGCGTCTTGCCCTGCGCCTGGAGCGCGGCCTGGAGATCGTCGTCCCCATTCTCGTGCTCATCGTCGGGGCGCTCGTCATGCTCACCGTGGTCAGCTTGTTCGTTCCCACGATCCGCCTGATCGAGGGCCTGACATGAGACGATCTCGCCACGGCTTTACGGTGCTCGAATGCTGCGCGGCCGCAGCCGTCCTTGGAGTCGCGCTCACGATGGTGGTGGCCCTGTTGACTTCCTTGGTCCGTCAACGCGAGGGAGCGACCCGACATGCGCAGGCCGTGATCCTGGCCGACAACCTGCTGGAGCGTCTGACCGCCGAACCGTATGAAGCGATCACGGCCGAGCGAGCCGAACTGGTCCGCCAGACGGCGAACGTCGCCGACCTATTTCCCCACGGCGAGGCCGCGATTCGACTCAGCGACGTCGCAGGCCCGCTGGCCGGCAAGCGAATCGAGGTGGAGTTGAGCTGGCAAGCCGGCCGCGACGCGCCTGCCTCGCGACATCACGTAGCGACGTGGGTGTATGCGGGTATCGGCAGCAACGTAGGCCAGGTTGAGGGAACGAAATGAGCGGCAGAACCATTTTCGTCGCAAAGCGGCCTCGCGGGGCCGGAATTCACCGGCGCACCGGTTACACGCTCGTGGAACTGATCGTGGTCATTTCCATCAACGCGGTGTTGATGGCAGTGGGGGCAAGCGTGCTCGGCACGCTGCTGCGCACCGAACACCAGGGTCGCTGCCACTTTGATCGGGCCAGCGGGCTGGTGCGACTGGCCGACCAATGGCGTAGCGATGTGGCCGCGTCGGAGACAGGAGCCGTCGTGCCGGCTGCCGCAGCCCTGGCCGGCGCCAAATCGCAGCCCGCCGCGCCGCAGACCTCCGCATTGCGTCTGCAAAGTGCACCGGACCACAAGATCGAGTTCTTTCGCGACGGAGATCGCCTGCGAAGAATCGAGTATCAGGGGCCAGCGGTCGTGCGGCGAGAAGCCTATCTCTTGAGCGATCTGGTGGACGCCGATTTCTCGGTCTCCGAGTCACAGATCGCCACGCTTCGCCTGACGTTTGGCAAAGACAAGAGCGGCGCCCGCGACACCTGGCAGATCGACGCCCGCTTGGCTCGCGACCGGCGATTCGCGGAGACCGGCGATTCGCGGCAACCGACAAACTTGTAGAGAAGCCATGACCTTTGTCAGCCAAAACCGATCCGTCTGCGCTCGACCGCCAAATGGCCAATCGAACCGCCGCGGCGCGGTGCTGATTCTAGCCCTGGTCTGCCTCGCGCTGATCTCGGTGATCGGGGGCGCGCTGCTCCGCTGGGCCCTGATGGAACACGCCCTTCTTCGCTCGCGTGAGCAAGCGAGCCAGGCGCGCTGGCTGGCGGAGGCGGGCATCGAACGGGCCGCCGCGAAGCTGGCCGCCGCGCAACGGGAGGGCGAGCCCGACTACACGGGGGAAACCTGGCTCATCCCCGCCGCGGATCTGCCGGGCGGTCAGCCCGGACGCATTCGCTTGCAAGTGGCCGCGATCGAACCGGGCCGGCGATCGATCGAGGTGGAAGTCGAATATCCGCTCGAGTCGGCAGCGCCGGTCCGGGTTCACAAACAAGTCGTCTATCAAGAGAGAAGACCATGACGTCAACAACCTCGCTCGGCCGATCCGTCTTCAGACCGCTCGGTCCGCCCCCAAGATCGCCTGATCTCAAAAGGGGCTTCACGCTCGTCGAGTTGCTGGTGGTGATCGCCATCATCGGAATCCTGATTTCGCTTTTGCTGCCGGCGGTGCAGGCCGCCCGTGAGGCGGCCCGCCGCACGACGTGCGCCAACAACATCGGACAGCTCGCACTGGCGGTCGCCAACTACGAAGCGGCTTTCAAGTCGCTACCGCCCGGCGTAATCGACTCGACCGGCCCGATTCAAAGCGTCGCCCAAGGTCAGCACATCGGCTGGTTGGCGCAGATCCTGCCGCAAGTCGAGCACATGAACACCTACAAACTCGTCGATTTCACGGCCAGCGCCTACGCACCGGCCAACGCTCCGGTGCGCAACTGGGGGGCGAGAGTGTTCATTTGCCCCTCCGACGGCAGCGCCTCGAGCCTCGCGATCGGCACCAGCAATTACGCGGGCTGCCATCACGACGTCGAGGCGCCCATCGACACGGACAATCACGGCGTGCTGTTCTTGAACAGCCACGTGCGGCTGAACGAAATCAGCGACGGAAGCTCGCAGACGATCCTGCTGGGCGAGAAGCTGATCAGCAAGGCCGATCTCGGTTGGCTGTCGGGCACGAGGGCCACGCTGCGAAACACGGGGACGCCGATCAATACCAGCTCTCGTGGGGGAATCTTGGGGCAAATCGGCGACGTCCCCGATTGGCTGCTTCCTGCCGGCGCAGGCACGCTCGCGGCCCCCGCCAACGCCGCGCTGGCGGTGGGCGGATTCGAGAGCAGCCATCCGGGCGGTTGCCAGGCGGCCTATGTCGATGGCTCCGTTCATTTTCTTTACAACTCTCTGAACACGGCCTTGCTCTCGCAGCTTGGCCACCGGGCCGACGGGAAGCTGCTCGACGACCGGCAGTTATAACGAATTGCAATGCAACCTACCGATCCGCATCGCCCGGCACGGAGCGGCCGTAGCCTGGCCGAACGAAGCAGGCGCGACCTGTTCCGCCAGGCGCGTCACGCTTTCACACTCCTGGAACTCCTGTTCGTCGTCGCGATCATCGGCATTCTGATTTCGCTCTTGCTTCCGGCGATCCAGGCCTCGCGCGAAGCCGCCCGCCGGCATTCTTGTGCCAACAACCTTTGCCAGCTCGCCATCGCCACGCAAAACTACGCGGCCGTCCATCGCGTTTTTCCGCCTGGCACGATTGAGGCAAGCGGCCCGATCCAGAGCCGGCCGGTCGGCTACCATGTCGGCTGGGTGGCACAAATCCTTCCCTTCATCGAGCAAGCGACGGTGTTCGACCAGATTGACTTCTCGGTCGGCGCCTACGATCCCAAGAACGCCGCCATGCGACGCCTCGATCTGGCCGTACTGCGATGTTCGTCGGATTGGGGCCGGGTTTTGCCCAGGAACGCGGCCGGCTGCAACTATGCCGCCTGCCATCACGACGTCGAAGCGCCGATCAATGTCGACAACCACGGGGTCATGTTTCTCAACAGCGTCGTAGGCTGGGACGATCTCCCAGACGGCCGAGCGCAAACGATCGTACTTGGGGAAAAACTTGAGCAAGGCTTCTCGCTGGGTTGGATTTCGGGGACGCGATCCACGTTGCGGAACATGGGCACGCCTATCAATTGCACCTCGGCGCCGGGCGGGCCTCTGGCCGTGGCCGTAGATCTTGGCGTGGCGGTCTGGCCCAAAGTCGCCCGTGAAAGACCAGGCCAACCGGGCGCCGCCGACGACGTGCGACCCGCCTGGCGGTTTCAGGGCGACGAAGCATTCGCCAGCGAACCCGAACACGAATACCAACCGCCTCCCCTTGCGGACGGCACCGCCGGGGCGCTCGTCGTCGGCGGCTTCGAGAGCCGGCACGCCAGGGGCGCCCAGTTCGCCTTCGGGGACGGGTCGGTCCGGTTTTTGTCGCAGGACGTCGACTTCACGACGTATCGGCGGATGGGGCACCGCGCCGACGGAGAGCTCATCGATGACCGCTTCTGAACCCACTCCCGACGGACTGCCTCAGGACGGCCCAATTCGAGAAGGCCCCATCCAGCACGGTCCAACGGAGCCGACCGGCAACGCCGGCGGACACTCGTTCATGGACGATCTGGCGGAACCGGAGCCGGTACGCTCGCAGGGCGGCTTTTCGCTGGCTTCCTTGTTCCTGCTGGTAACCGCGGCCGGGGTGATCGCCCTGGTGGGGCGCACGATCGTCGAGACCGATATCGAAGTGACCGTGGTCGCGGTGCACGCGATCATCGGCGGATTTGTGGGCGGCATTGCCGGCGCCATCATCGGCACGGGATATCCGCGTCCGCTGTCCAGCGGTTTGATCGGCTGGTTCGTCGGCACGCTGACCGGCGCCATTTGCGCCGCGACGGCGGCTTCCGGGGGTAGTCCTTGGCTGTTCGTCGTGGGCGCCGCAGCGCTGGTCGGCCTGGGCATCGCCTCGCGCTGGATACTCCGGGGCTGAGGCTTTGCCGCCTACCCTCACGGCGTGTCGGGGCTACTACCTTGTCATCCCTCACCGAACCCCAGCACGCGGCGGACTTCAGCGGGGGTGGTGAACCCGCTCTCGATCGCCTCGCAGGCCCGCTTCACCAGCGGCACCATCCCGCTCTCGACGGCGAGTTGCTGTAACCGGGCGCGATCGCTGCGCGAGAGAATCGCGCGGGCAAACTCGTTTTTCTGCACCAGCAGCATCTCCGCCAGCACGATGCGACCGCGATACCCCGTGCCGCGGCATTGGGAACAGCCGACGGCAGCTCTCGCCGTCTCCACGGGCAGTCCCAGCCGCAGGTCGGGGTGGTCGATCGGCTGCGAGCACTCACACAGCCGTCGCGCGAGCCGTTGCGAGACGATGCCCAGAACGCCGCTGCGCAGCAGATAGGGGGCGATCTCCATGTCGCTCAGCCGGCCGATCGCGCCGGCGGCGCTCGCCGCGTGAAAGCTGCTCAGCACAAGGTGCCCGGTGAGCGAAGCCTGAAAAACCGTTTCCGCCGTGGCCCGGTCGCGGATCTCGCCTACCATAATCACTTCCGGGTCCTGCCGAAGCACGAACCGCAGCCCGGCAGCCAGGTCGAAGCCGGCCGCCTCGTTGACCTGGGTCTGCGCCACGCCCGAGACGGCCACCTCGATCGGATCTTCCAGCGAAACGAGGCTCCGCGAACCGCCCGACCGCCGGTCGATCTCGCGCAGGCAGGCGTAGAGCGTCGTCGTTTTGCCGCTGCCGGCCGGACCCGTCACGAGAACGGCACCCGACGTTTCGGCCAGCAACCGCCGCAGTTCGCCCACAAGTTCCGCTCGCAGGCCAAGGTCGTCGAGCGAGTCGTATCGGTTCGCCTCGGAGAAGAGGCGGACGACGGCCTTTTCGCCGTACAGCGTGGGGAATGTGCTCACGCGAACTTCGACGCCGCCGTCGCTGCGAATGCGCCCCTCCTGCGGTACGTCGGTGCGATAGGTCAGCAGCCCCGACAACACCTTGAGCCGCGCGATGACGTTGGGAGCGAGCTGGCCGGGGAGCCGAGTCAGCGCCTCCAGCACGCCGTCGACGCGCCAGCGGACGTCGAGTGCGTCGGCCGTCGGCAGAAGGTGCAGGTCGCTGGCCTGCGAGTCGCGGGCGGCGGACAGCAGGCGGTCGACGACGAGCGTCGCGAACTGGGGATCGCGCACGTCGAAGGAGGACAGGTCGCGGCGCAGGTTGTCGATGGTCAAGGTCGACCTTTCGGCGAGCCGGGGCTCGCCCGTGCTAGTGGTGCAACCGGCACGCGCCGGTTTCGCACGCTTCCACCCGGCCGAAGCGGTAGCGGCGGCTGGCGATCTGCCGGTAGAGCCAGTTCCAAACAGGAAGCGTGCCGGGGAAATGCAGGATCGGCGCCAGCCACCACAAGGTGGGTAACCTGCGTGAGAGCCGTCGCAGAGCCGAGGCGCCGGCGTGCCGGCCCCCCGCGGTGTCGACGACGTACATTTCTTTCATCAGCGCCTCGTGGCTCAGATCGGGGTAGCGCTCGGCGATGCGGGGGTCGTGCAGCGACAGGTAGGAAAGCCGGCCGCCAGAATCCCAGGCGGCCAGCCGCTCGATCTGGCGGCTGCAGATGCGGCACTCGCCGTCGTAGATCACCACGTCGGAACCGGTTCGCTGGTCGGGATCGGGTAGCCAGGTCGTATCCTGCGTTGCTCTCATGGGTTAAGCATACCTTGCCGGCGGGGGGGAGCTTGTTCGACCGGGCCCGTTAACGAGCCGATAAATTATAGTGGATACCGCGCCGAATCTGCTGGTGTTTAGGCGGACAAATCCGCTAGACTGTGTATGTCTGGCGGCTGGGCTGGATCGCCCCGGCGAAATCGGCCCGGCCGCAGTCAAGTTCCCATCGCTTGGAATCGGCTCCGCCGTTCTCGATCCGAAGTTCCACCGCAACCCGCAACAGGTAACCGCCATGGACGTCCTTAAGCAACAGGTTCGTCGGGCTCGCCGCCGACTGGCACTGCAGCGATTTCTGGCCGTGCTCTCGTGGAGTTGGTTCGGCTGGCTCCTGGCCGCGGCGGTCGTGGTAACGATTGATAAATTCAAACCGATCGGGCTTGAGGCATGGGCCTGGCCCGCCATCGGGCTCGGCGCCGGCCTGCTGACGACGATCATCTGGTCGATCGTCACGCGCCGCAGCGAGCTGGAAGCGGCCATCGAGATCGATCGTCGGTTCGGACTGAAGGAGCGTGTCTCCAGCACCTACGCGCTGGATGCAGACCAGCTCGGATCTTCCGCCGGTCGGGCGCTCGTCGAGGACGCCGTGAAACGGGTGCAGCGGCTGCACGTCGCCGACCAGTTCCGCGTGCGGCTGGGCCGCTGGTCGTGGCTGCCTCTGTTGCCGGGCGTGGCCGTGTTCTTGATCGCCGTCTTTTTGCAGCCGGCCGTCAACGAGAACAAGGCGGGGGGCTCGGTGGCGACCAAGGTCGAAAGAAAACAGGTGAAGGCGTCGGTCGATCCGCTGCGCAAAAAGTCGCTCGAACGTCGCAAAGAGGCGCGCGACAAGGGACTGTTGGCCGCGGAAGAACTGTTCGCCAAGCTGGAACAGGGAACCAAGGATCTCGCCAAGAGCGAGATGACCGACAAAAAGCAGGCGCTCGTCGAGCTGAACGATCTGGCCAAAGATCTGGAGAAACGCCGCGAGCAACTCGGCGCGGCCGAGAAGATGCAAGAGCAGTTCAAGCAGCTCAAAGATCTCGAAAAAGGGCCGGCTGACAAAATGGCTGACGCGCTGAAGAACGGCGATTTTCAGACGGCCATGAAAGAGATCAAGCAGCTTCGCGACAAGCTGGAAACCGGCAAGCTCGACGCCGAGGCCAAAGTCGCCCTGGAAAAGCAGCTCAAACAGATGGAAGGCAAGCTGCAAAAAATGGCCGAAGCCCACCAGAAGGCGCAGGAGAACCTGAAGAAGCAAATCGAAGAGCTGAAGAAGAAGGGGCAGAACCAGCAAGCGAAGGAGTTGGAACAGAAGCTGGCCCAGATGCAGCAGCAGAACAGCCAGATGAAGCTCGCCAAGCAGATGGCCGATCAGCTCGGACAATGCTCCAAGTGCATGCAGAAGGGAGACAAGGAGGGCGCAGCCCAAGCCATGTCGAAACTGCAGGCACAATTGGCCGATCTGCAACAGCAGGCCGATGAAATGGCCATGCTTGAAGACGCGATGAGCGAACTGGAGATGGCCAAGGATGCGATGAATTGCAAGGAATGCAACGGCGAAGGTTGCCAGGCCTGCATGAACATGGGCATGGGGATGAATCGGCGTCCCGGCATGGGGCTGGGCCGTGGCCGCGGTCAGGGACCGAGGCCGGAAGAAAAAACCGACTCGAAGTTCTACGACACGAAGGTGAAGCAGCAGACGGGCAAGGGGGCGGCGCTGGTGGTCGATTTCGTCGACGGCCCGAACATGAAAGGGCAAGTCCAGCAAGAGATCCAGACGCAATTCGACTCGATGAAGGCCGAGGAGACCGATCCGCTTACCGGCCAGCAGTTGCCTCGCGCCTACCGCGAGCACACGCAGAAGTATTTCGATACGCTGCGCGACGATAAATAGCCCAGGCAAACAGGCCGATGCGCCGAGCCCTGCGAGGGTGCTACGTCTTTCCCATCACGTCGCCCCCCATTGCAGACGGCGTCGTGACGATCGACGAGGGGCGAATCGTGGGGGTGGGCCGCGAGCCGGCCCTGGCCGGTTGCCACCTGAGCGACCTGGGCAACGTGGCCATTCTGCCGGGCCTCGTCAACGCCCACACGCACCTGGAGTTCAGCGGTCTGGCGGCCCCGCTGGGAGTGCCCGGCACCTTGCTGCCGGACTGGATCCGGCTGGTCGTCGCCTATCGCCGCGCCTTGCCGCCGGATTCTCAGGCGGCTGCCGTCGAGCAGGGCGTCAAGGAATGCAGGGCCCACGGTGTGGTTGCGGTAGGCGAGATCGCCACGACCGATTTCGGCGACGCGGTTGCCAACACGCTGACTGACGCGACGGTCTTTCGTGAGATTATCGGCCTGAAGCGCGAGCTGATCGACGAGCGCTTGGCGGCAGCGAGGCAATTCCTGGCGGTTACCACCAGCCGCCCTCACCGGGAGGGTGAGGGGAAGCTTGCGGCCCGACCGCCGGCACGAGACATCCGGCGGGGCATCAGTCCCCACGCACCCTATTCTGTTCACCCGGAGCTGTTCGACCGGCTGATCGATCTGGCGAGCGGGGCCCAAGCGCCCGTCGCCTTTCACCTGGCCGAAACGCGGGAAGAGCTCGATTTGCTGGCGACCGGACGCGGGCCGTTTCGCGAGCTGCTCGTCGAGCTGGGCGCCTGGGACGAAACGGCCATCCCCCGCGGCACCCGACCGATCGATTACCTGCGCCGCCTGGCCGACCGCGGCGTCCACGGTCTCGTCATTCACGGAAACTACCTGGACGACGAAGAGACTCAATTCATCGGGGCCCACGCCGAGCGTCTCACGGTGGTCTACTGTCCGAGGACGCACGCTTACTTCGGCCACGCGCGCCACCCCTTGCCGCGGCTGCTGGCGGCCGGCGCAAACGTGGCGCTGGGAACAGACAGCCGCGCCTCCAACCCCGACCTCAACCTGCTGGAGGAGATTCGGCTCGTGGCTCGGCAGTTTCCCGAACTTCCCCCGGCGACGGCGCTGGAGCTCGGCACCTTGCGTGCGGCTCGCGCGCTGGGAATCGACGATCGCTTTGGCAGCCTGGAACGGGGGAAGCTCGCCGCGATTGTTACGGTTCGTCTTCCGGAGACCGACGCCGCCGAGCCACACCAATTGATCTACGAATCAGATTGCACGGCGGAGATGATTACGCACGTAGTCGCGGAGGAAATGGGCGAGAAGACATGAGTCAATCTTGTCACCTCATCTCCCATCTCACGACAGATGAGCCGCGGGCTAAGAGAACATTCGAGAAGACCGGACGCCAAACTCTTGAACTTGGGCTAAAATGCGGCGCTGCCTGATCAATCACCATGGGGAATCGCCATGTCCGCACTACCGCAATCCTTTCGTTGTTATCTGGTGTCGAAAGAGGGCAATAAAACGCGCGGCGAGGTCACTGAGCGGCCGCTTGCCGATCTGCCCGAGGGCGACGTGCTGGTGCGTGTGGCCTATTCGTCGTTGAACTACAAAGATGCACTCTCGGCCACCGGCCATCCGGGTGTAACCAGAAAATTCCCGCACGTGCCCGGCATCGACGCGGCCGGAACCGTGGTCGAAAGCCGTTCGGCAGAATGGAAGCGCGGGGATGAGGTGCTGGTGACCAGCTACGACCTGGGCCAGAACACGTGGGGCGGGTTTGGGCAGTACATTCGCGTGCCGGCGGCCTGGGTCGTGCGCCGGCCACACACGCTCGGCGCCCGTGAGAGCATGATTCTCGGAACGGCCGGATTCACGGCGACCCTCTCCGTCCTCGCCTTGGTGGAGCATCACGTCGACCCCGCGGCCGGCGAGGTCGTGGTCACCGGCGCTTCGGGAGGTGTGGGGACGCTCGCGGTGGCGCTGTTGGCCAGGGCCGGCTACCGGGCGGTCGCGTCAACCGGCAAGCCGGCGGCAAATGATCTGCTTCGCCAGCTCGGCGCGGCGGGCGTCGTCGGCCGCGAGGAGGTGAACGACGCCAGCGAGAAGCCGCTCCTGGCCACGCGGTGGGCGGCCGCCGTCGACACGGTCGGCGGGCGAACCTTGGCCACGCTCGTCCGCTCTGTTCATCGGGGCGGGTGCGTGACCGCCTGTGGACTGGTGGGCGGAGTGGATCTGCCGCTGACCGTCTACCCGTTTATTCTGCGGGCAGTCGAGTTGATCGGCATCGATTCGGCCGAGTGTCCCTACGACCGGCGCGTGCAGGTCTGGCAGAAGCTGGCCGGCGACTGGCGGCTCGACAAGGACAAGCTCGAGGCGATCGTCAGCGAAGTGCCGCTCGACGGTCTCCCGCAGCAAATCGAAAAAATCCTGCACGGCCAGACGACCGGCCGCGTGCTGGTCAACCTGGGCACGGGGGACTAGGAAACAACGCCATCGTCTCTCGAGCGTGCTGGCGACGCCCGCTTCATCCCGATGTACGAGACTTTTGAACACACGGCCGACCTGGGACTGCGCGTCAGGGCGCCCGACCTGCAAACGCTCTTTGCCGATGCCGGCCGGGGCCTGACGTCGATGATCGCCCCGAACCTCGACTCCATCCGGCCTGTCCGTGAAGTGCGCCTGCGCGTCGCCGCCAGCCGCCGCGACGACCTGCTCTTCGACTGGCTGAGCGAGATCCTGTATCTGTTTGAGTCGGAGCACTTGCTGCTCAGCCAGTTCGACGTCGAGATCGACGCGGAGGGGGTGCGCGGCGCAGCGCGCGGTGAGCCCGTCGACGAAAGCCGCCATCTGCTCGAGCACGAGGTGAAGGCCATCACGTACCACGGGCTCAAGGTCGAAGAGTCGCCAGAGGGCTGGCTGGCGGAAGTGATCGTGGATATTTGAAGGACAGGCACATGGGCAAAGAAGCCTACGGCGGACCGCTGGAAAAAATCAACGACTACCTGTGGCGAATCCCCAAAAGCTACAAGCCGGGGATGCGCGTCGACGGCCTGATCTACGCCAGCGAGGCGCTGATGGAGCTGATCCGTGCCGACCAGGCGCCCGATCAGGTGGCCAACGTCGCCTTCCTCCCCGGCATCCAGCACGCCAGCCTGGCGATGCCCGACATCCATTGGGGCTACGGCTTCTGTATCGGCGGAGTCTGCGCGACCGATCCGGCGGAAGGGGGCGTGATCTCGCCGGGGGGAGTCGGCTACGACATCAACTGCGGCGTGCGCCTGGTGCGGTCGAACCTCTTCTACCGCGACGTGAAGCCGCATCTCACCGAGCTGGTCGAAGAATTGTTTCGGCAGGTGCCGACCGGGGTCGGCCGGGGAGGCAAATATCACTTCGACCATCGCGAGCTGAAGCGGATGATGGCCGAGGGCCCGCGCCGCCTCGAAGAGCGGGGCCTGGCGACTGCGGGCGATATCGACCACACCGAGGCGGGCGGACGCCTCGACGACGCCGAGCCCGACAACGTGAGCGAGCGGGCGCTGGAGCGCGGCAAGGACCAGTGCGGCACGCTCGGCTCCGGCAACCATTTCATGGAGGTGCAGGTGGTCGACGCCGTGTTCGACGACGAAGCGGCCCGCACCATGAACCTGGAGAAGGACATGGTCTGCGTGATGATCCATTCCGGTTCGCGCGGACTCGGCTACCAGGTGTGCGACGACGCCTTGCGGCTGTTGCGCGGCGTGCCGGAAAAGTACGGCATCTCGCTGCCCGACCGCCAGCTCGCCTGCGCGCCGGTCGAGAGTCCCGAGGGAGAACATTATCTGGGGGCCATGCGGGCGGCGGCCAACTACGCCTGGTGCAACCGCCAGCTTTTGATGTGGCAGGCGCGCGAATCGTTCGAGACGATTTTTGGCCGCTCCTGGCAGGAGCTGCAGATGAACCTCGTCTACGACGTGGCCCACAACATCGCCAAGTTCGAGCGGCACACGATCGGCGGCCGCGAGCGGCGCGTTTGGGTACACCGCAAAGGGGCCACGCGCGCGTTCCCCCCCGGCCACGAGGAAGTTCCGCCCATGTATCGCCGCATCGGTCAGCCGGTGATCATTCCCGGCGACATGGGTCGGGCGAGCTGGGTGCTGGTGGGCCAGCACGGCAGCATGGACCAGACGTTCGGCACGGCCTGCCACGGCGCGGGCCGCGTGATGAGCCGCACGGCCGCCGTCAAAGCGGCACAAGGTCGCCGCATCGACCAGGAGCTGAAGCAGCAGGGCGTGATCGCCCGTGCCCGCAGTTGGAAGGGATTGGCCGAAGAACAGCCGGCGGCCTACAAGGACGTGAGTCTTGTGGTCGACGTGGTGCACCAGGCCGGCCTGGCCAAAAAGGTCGCCCGCATGCGGCCCATCGGCGTCATCAAGGGGTGAGCGGCACCAGGGTAGTGATTACCAGGCGTCCCGTCTAACTGCCCCCCTGGTTTCTCTTCGGCGCGATTGCCCGCAATTAGGCTGTAAGAAACGGCGGCAATCGTCACTAATCTGGCAGATAAAGGACGGCCTATTGGGCATCGCGGATCACGAATTGCAGTTTCGGCAGTGGGTCGGCGAGCATACGGGCTTGCTGCTCAAGGTTGTGCGTTCGTTTGCCGAAGGACCGGCCGATCAAGACGATCTCTTTCAGGAGATTTTGTTGCAGGTCTGGCTGTCGTTGCCCAGTTTTCGGGCCGATTCCAAGCCGACGACGTGGCTGTATCGGGTCGCGCTCAACACGGCGCTGGCATGGAAACGGACCGAGAAGAAACAGCGGCACAGACAGGGTCCTTTTTCGATTTCCGATGTCGCCGCGCCACGCGTCCCATCGGCGGACGGGGAACGAAACCATCGCGTCGTCGATCAGCTCTACGCCGCGATTCACGCGCTGCCGCCGGCGAAGCGGGCGCTCGTGGTCCTGTATCTGGATGGTTTTACCTACCGCGAGATCGCCGACGTGGTGGGTATTTCGGAAAGCAACGTCGGTGTCAGCCTGAACCGCATCAAGAAGGAGTTGGCGGCGACGATTCGGGAGAATGGCAATGAACTGTAACGATCGGCTACAACAAGCTTGGCAGTCACAGCCGGCCGGGAAGCTCGACCGCACCCCCGATCAATTACTCAAGGTAGCCCGCCTTGAGCGGCGAGTGGCTTTTTGGGCCGACATTTTCGTGATCTCGGTTTTATTGGCCGTCGGGGCTTGGATGTTGATGCATGCGCTGCGGGACATTCATAGAGACTGGCCCTGGCTGATCTACTCTGCCAGCGACATTTGGGTGGTGGGATTCATGCTGTTCAATCAATGGCGACGGCGACGTCATGCCGCCCGCTATGGCGACCCGTTGCTCGCCCATGTCGAGTGGTCGATCAAGGACCTCGAGCATCGGATGGTGCAGGATCGCTATTCGTTTTGGTGGTACGTGCTCCCGATTGCGCTGGGATGTATGATCCCGCCGATCCTTTCCTTCGCCATGGATTACAGCAGGAACCATGCATGGGAGCACGTATTTGCCTTGCTGTCGACGCTCGGACTCTTCACCGCCATCTTTACGTTCGTTCACCTGACCATGAAATACGGAAGGCGCCTGGGAGACAAGACACGCCGGCAGGAACTGGAGTCGCTGCGCGGGCTTCGCGAAACCCTATTAAACACAGAGGAATGAATCACATGCTGAAACCCATTCTGGCCCTTGCCGTGCTCTGGCTTGCCCCCAACCCTCTTCACGCCGCCAGCCCGCGGAAAAAGGATGTCTCTCCGCTCCTGGTTCCCATCATCCAGAAGCACCAGGTCCCCGGAATGGCCGCCGCCGTCGTCAGCAAGGGCGAAACCGTCGCCGTCGGCGTCGCCGGCGTGCGTACGCGCGGAAAGCCCCAAAGAATCGCCGCCGCCGACCGCTTCCACATCGGCTCCGACACCAAGGCGATGACCGGCATGCTTTGCGGCATCCTCGTCGACGAAGGAAAGCTGAAATGGGATCAGACGCTCGGCGAGACCTTTCCCGATCTGAAGGAGTCGATGAACCCGCAGTACCAGACCGTCACGCTCGAACAACTCCTCACCAACCACGGCGGCGCACCCGGTGCGCTCGAGAAGGACGAACTGTGGGGCAAACTCTGGCAGCACGAGGGCACGCCCACAAGCGCGCGCCGACTCCTGCTCGAGGGCGTCACATCGAAAGCGCCCGAGGCCACTCCGGGCCAGAAGTTCATCTACTCCAACGCGGGCGTCTCCATCGCCGGCTACATGGCCGAAAAGGTGGCTGGCAAATCGTGGGAAGACCTGATGCGCGAAAAGCTCTTCCGTCCGCTGGGCATGACCACCGGCGGCTTTGGCGCGCCCGGCACGCGCACCAAGAACGACCAACCCCGCGGCCACCAGGCCGACGGCACCCCCGTCGAGCCCGGCCCGGCAGCCGACAACCCCGTCGCCATCGGTCCCGCGGGTATCGTCCACTGCTCGATCGGAGACTGGGCCAAGTTCATCGCCGCCAATTTCCCCTCGGCCAAGACCAAACTGGTCAAACCCGCAACCCTGCAGAAGCTCCATACCGGGGTTCCCGGCGAGCCGAAATACGCCATGGGCTGGATCATCGCCGAAGGTCAACCCTGGGCTGGCGGCCCGGCACTCACCCACGCCGGCAGCAACACCATGTGGTTCGCGGTCGCCTGGCTCGCCCCCGAAAAAGACTTCGCCTTCCTCGTCGCCTGCAACCAGGCCAACGACAAAGCCTGCAACGACGCCGTGCTCGCCCTCATCGCCGACCATCTCAAGGACGAACGGCGATAAGCCCCATGACCCGACGGTTTCAGTTCAGCGTGAGAGGGATGCTAATCCAAGTAACTCTGGTTAGCATTGGTTGCGTGTGCCTAAAGTGCGTGGGTGAACGCGCTGGGCCGTTCTGGAGCGCTTGCCTCTTTCTGGGTACGGCTGCGGCGTGGGGCGTGCTCCGGGGCAGGCCAGTTCTGTTTGCTGTAGCGGTCGTGACAGCGCTGCTCCCGCTGGCATTGTTGGTCTACGCAAGTGTCTAATGCGACAAATGGCCGCGCATCGACGAAGTGACGATCTAATGCCCCGCCCACAATTCACCCTCCGCGCGTTGCTGGTGGCCATGCTGGTCGTGGGGGCGTTCTTGGGGGGCGTCGAACTCGGCGCAAAGCGAGGCGCCGAACGGGAACAGCAACGCCTGGCATCCCAACGCGCCCGGGTGGAAGCTGCGGAGAAACAGATGGCGCGAGACCTCAAGAAGATCCAGCAATTCGCCGAACGCCAGCGACGCGTGGAGGCCGATTGGCTCGAACGACATTTAGACGAGGCACCGTAGCCCATGCGCCGTCCTCAGTTCTCCTTGAAGACGATGCTGTGGCTGATGGCGGTGGTCGGAGCGTTCTTGGCTGGGGTGCCGTTGAGAGACAATGGCTGAGCAGGCCGCGCCTTCCCATCAACGGCGTAACGAACGCAGAATTCTGATGTGCCCAGTTTCCAGGCACTCACCAAAAATCTCAGGTTATTTCTGGTTTTTGTTCGACTCGCGGTCAAATGGCATCACTACCCGCTACCAGTCTCCATTGCTAACCCGGGGCACCACCGCTATATTGAGCTGTTCTGCCTCGCTGGCGTTTCTGGTTCGTTTGCGGCGGAACGCTCTCCACCGCTAACCCGATCCGCCGCCACGCGCCCCACCGCAACTGTGCGGCGGAGCGCTTTCCATCGCTAACCACGGGTCACCACCGCCATGAAGTCCAGGCCGCGCACGGCGCTGAAGCTGAAACGCAAGTCCCGCGTCTGCCCCAAATGCGGCGCGAAGATCAACAACCAGCGAAAACGCTGCAAGCGCTGCGCGAAGACGCTGCACCTGCCCTGACGCCCTCCGTGACGATGCGTATCGTCCTCTGCTACCCGGTCGAAGAACGTCATTTGCGTCAGATTGCGGCCGCGGCGCCCGGAGCGGAAATCGTCGATGCCGGGCAGGACAAGATCGCCCGCGAGATTTTCCAGGCCGACGTCTTCTGCGGCCACGCCAAGGTTCATCCCGTCCCGTGGGACGAAGTGGTGCGCCGCGGGCGGCTGAAATGGATCCAGTCGTCGGCCGCCGGCATGGATCACTGCCTCGTTCCCTCGGTGATCGCCAGCGACGTCGTGGTGACCAGCGCGTCGGGGGTGCTGGCGGACCAGGTCGCCGAACACGCCGTAGCGCTCATCACGGGACTGACGCGAAGCTTGCCGACGTTCTTTCGCGCCCAGCAGAAAAAGGAATTCGTCCGGCGGCCGACGTCCGATCTGCACCGGGCCACGGTCGGCATCGTCGGCTTCGGCGGAAACGGCCGCCGGCTGGCGGAGGTGCTGCGGGTGTTCAAGACGCGCATCGTAGCCACCGACGTCTTCGCGGTCGACAAGCCGCCTTACGTCGAGGCCCTCTGGCCGGCCGGCCGGCTCGACGATCTGCTGGCCCAGTCCGACATCGTCGTGCTCGCGGCGCCGCTGTTGCCGTCGACGCGGGGGATGATCGACGGGCGGGCCTTGGCCCGCATGAAGCCCGGCGCGCTGCTGGTGAACATGGCCCGCGGCGGGCTGGTGGTCGAATCGGCGCTGGTCGAGGCGCTGCGATCGGGCCGGCTGGCGGGGGCGGGGCTCGACGTCACCCAGGTCGAACCTTTGCCGCCCGAGAGCCCTCTGTGGGAAATGTCCAACGTGATCATCACGCCGCACGTGGGCGGGCAGAGCGCCACGCGAATTGACGATATGACGAATTTCTTTTGCGAAAATCTTTCTCGCTGGAAATCGGACCGGCCGCTGGTGAATCTGGTGGACAAGGCGCTCGGTTTCCCGGTATGGGGAACGGGATCGCACTGGACGCAGGTGCGGGCGGCGAACTAAGATGACTCCGGCGGGCGGCGCTGGCTGCGTCGACCGGCAAGGTGACGAAGAGCGGGCTCGAAGTCCAGGAGCCCGCTCGTTCGACCCTTCTATGCGGAAAGGCGGCGCATGTCGACGACTACTTATTTTGAAGGTTCGGCCACGCTTACTTGCGGCGGCCGGCCGAAATCGCGTCCTTACGACGACGAGTTGCTCAAGCGCTACGAGCGGCTGGTCGCCGACGAGCGCCACAGTTGGACCGAGCACCACCACCTCAACAAGCTGCTGGGGTCGGGCGGACAAGGCGTGGTCTATCTCAGCGAGCGACGCGGCACCGACCAGTTCACGCTGCCCGTGGCGCTCAAGATCTTCTCGCCCCAGTACTACGACAACTCGCGCAGTTACGACGAGGCGATGGGCCGCATCGCCCGCGTGGCGGCACGCGTGGCCCAGATCCAGCAAGACAACCTGATCGACGTCCACAACTTCATCGACCGCAACCGCATCCGGATCATGGAGATGGAGTGGATCGACGGCTACGATCTCAGCCGCCTGCTCAGTCCTTCGATGCTGGAGCGGGCCCGCAACCGCGTCAGCAACCGCCGCTGGGAATACCTGAACAACGTGATCGTCACGGGCGGCCCCGTGCAGCCCCGGCTCAAGCCGGGGATCGCCATCGCCGTGTTGCGCGAATGCCTGGCGGCGCTGGCCGCGCTGCACCGCGAGGGCATCGTCCACGGCGACATCAAGCCCTCGAACATCATGCTCAAGCGGACGGGCAACGCCAAGATCATCGACATCGGCTCGGCCTTCGAGATCGACGACGCGCCGCAGCGGCGAAGCTGCACGCCGACCTACTCGGCCCCCGAGGTGCTCGAGGGGGTGGGCACCTCGCCCCGCAGCGACCTATGCAGCCTCGGCTACGTGCTGATCGAAATGCTGGCCGGCGCGCCCGTCTTCCCCGGCCAGTTGACCTACAAAGACCTGCTCGAGGCGAAGCGCGTGCTGGTTCACCGCCTGCACGAGTGGCTGCCGAGCGACGTGTCGTGCAGCGAGCACTTGATGAACCTCATCCGCAGCCTGATCGCGCCCGATCCGCAGTGCCGGTTTCCTTCGGCCGAAGCCGCCGACATGGGCGAGAAGGGCAGCGCCGCCAGCTTCCACCGCCAGCTCGTCAAGGGCGACCTGGCGACCGAGTACGAGAACGACATCCGCCTCTGGCTCGAAGAACTGGATTAAAAAGGTAGGGGTAGGAGAACAGAACCAAGCCTCTCACGGCTTGGTGGCCCCGTCTTTGAACCGCTCGTCGATAATCGGCGTATCGGGTGGTAGTGGAATGCGATTCAGGTCGACGATGTCGCCATCCACGATCAACTCGATATGAATGGTTCGTTCCCACTGTCCGTTGGCTTTCTTGGCGTCGTCGACCGGGGCTTCGCCTTCGGGCGGTGTATGGATGCAAACGCCCGCCTTCACCTCGTCGCCCAGCCAAAAGCTGGGTGCTCGTCTCAGCGTGATGGGCGCCCCCGGGGTTTTGACCTTCAAGAGATGTGGCCAGGCGGCCTCGAACGCTTCACGCTTCGCGAACGGGATGGCATAGTGCCGCAAGAGCACTCTGGGTCCCACCAGCGTGCGCGATTGTTCTCGTAACCCCTCCAGTTCCTTGGGCCAGCTCTCCGGCCAACTTCCCCTGAATTCCACATCGTAAATCGCGTAGAGCGGACGGGGCGAAAGCAGAACGAGTGCGGCCACGACGGTGATTGCCCGATTCATGGTAAGTCCTCCGGAGCGGTTGGGATCACGTGCCCTGAGATTGAGACGCACGACCGGCGGATATAGTTTCGTGGAGGTCTGCCAGCCCACTACCTTCCCAAGGGGGGCCTTGCCTCAGAAGTCCCGAATCCGGTTGACTTTCTGGGTGCCGGGACACGGGGTCTGCCAATCTGTGCCGATGTCTGCCAACCTGTGCCAATGTCTGCCAACCTGTGCCAATGCCTGCCAGCGAGCCCTCCGACTGTGCGGCTGAAAGGGCCGCGTCGAGACTTTCCCAAAAATATGGCTTGACCAAGATAGTTATTCCTGAATAACGGCGTTAACCGTGGAGGACATGGTAACGCCGGCCTGGACGAATCTTCTGGCCGAATTCAGGATTTTCTGGACAAATGGGACTTTTTAGGCAAAGCCCCCAAGGAGAAACGGGACGCCCGCGCGAAATCTTCGCTTGGGCACTCTACGACTGGGCCAACAGCGCCTACTCGACGATCTCCATCACGGTCCTGGTCTCCTACGTCAAGCGCGACGTGCTCCCTGGCAAGGCGGGCATCCTCCTCCTGGGAGCCGGCCTGGGAGTGACGACGTTTATTTGCGCGTTGGCCTCGCCCGTGCTCGGCGCGGTGGCCGATGCCGAGGCGGGCAAACGACGCTGGCTGGCCATCACGGCCCTGGCCGGCGCCGCTGCCTCCGCGTGTATGTTTTTTGCCACGCCCGATCTCCGGTGGCTGATGATCGTTCTGTACGTCGTGGCGCTGGCCGGGATGGAGCTTTCGCAGACGTTTTACAACGCCTTCCTGCCCGAGATTGCCGACGACGAGCGGATCGGCCGCGTCTCGGCGTGGGGCTACGCGCTGGGCTACGTGGGGGGCGGACTGGCGCTTGCCCTGGCGATCGTAATGATTGCGATGGGCGACCGCTTGCACGTGCCCGGCGACGTCGTCTTTCGCAAGCGGCTCGGCCTGCTGTTGATGGGGCTGTGGTGGGGCGGCTTTTCGCTGCCGACGGTTTTTATTCTGCGCGACCGGTCGAGGCCCTCGGGTCAGGCGAAGCGAATCGGCGAGGCGGCGCGGCTCGCCTTCGGCAGCGTTGGTCACACGCTGAAAAACATCCGCTCCTACCGGATGCTGACCCTCTTCATGCTCGGTTTTTTGGTCTACAACGACGGGGTGCAGACGGTGATCAGCCAGGCGTCGGTGTTTGCCGACGAGCGGCTGAAGATGGGGCCGGCCGAGTTGGGCATGGTCGTCCTGATGATCCAATTCATCGCCTTTCCCGGAGCGCTGGCGGTCGGCTGGCTGGGCGACCGCGTCGGCCAGAAGCCGGTGCTGATGGCCTGCCTGGCGGTCTGGACCGTCGTTGTGAGTTTCTCGTTCTTCATCACCGAGAAGTGGCACTTCTGGTGCATGTCGGCCGTGGCGGCGCTGGTTCTGGGAGGAACGCAGTCGGTCAGCCGGGCGATCATGGCCCTGATGACGCCATCCGAGCACACGGGCGAGTTCTTCGGATTCTTCAATTTTTCGGGTAAGGCGACCAGCGTCGTCGGCCCCGTCTTCTTCAGCGTCATCCTGGCCTTCACCGAGAATCCGAACCTGGCCCTGGCCAGCTTGCTGGCCTTCTTCGTGGTGGGCTGGGCCATCGTCGCACCGCTGAACGTGGACGAAGGGCGCCGCCAGGCGCGGCGCACGGACGACGACGGGGACGGGCAGGAGGCGTCAGGCGGGTAGTGTCGGCAAAGACTTGCCGTCGCCGCGAATCAGTCGGCGAGGCGGGAGACGAATTTCCCGGCGATTTCGTAGAACAATCCCGACGGATAGCAGCGCAAGACTTCCACCAGCACTCGCATTTTTTCGCCGCAGGCCGACTTGATCTCGACCGCCAGATACTTTTCGGAGACCCGCCGCGTGTGGTACATGGCCATCCCGCTGCTCGAGATGTCGCGCGTGAAGGCGATGAATACGTCGCCGGCCTTCTTCAGTGATTGGTCGACGGGAACGGCCGCCACCGCCAGGCTGACCGCATAGCGGGGCTCGGTGCGCTGTTCCGGGCCGACGTAGTATTTGGCCCCCCGCACGATCCGGCGCACGAACATCTCGATCGCGGCGGGGGGGCGAAGGAGTTGCTCGGGCTCGAAATCAAACAGGGTGTCGATCGCCTCGTGCGTGATCGTTTGCGTCGGCTTTGAACGCTGGTCTTCGGTGGCTGGGGGCATTTTGTTGGCTCCGCAATCGACGTTCGACGATACCAACCCTCAGCCATAACCGCCGTTTGGCTTCGGCCCGGCGGTGCAATCGCTACAACCGATACCGGGAGCAGCCGGAAAGCGTCCGGCTCATGGCAATCTTAGGTTGCGCTTTGCGCCGCTGCGCGAGTGTGGCGGCTAAGAGCCTGATCCGAGAACCGGGGCGCAGGTGAGACGCCGCACCACGATGCCGGTTCTCGAATAGCCTCTGAATCCACATCGCAGCCGATTACTCGCACTACGCCCCGGCTGCGAAAGCCTCCTTCATTCCCGCCCGCATCTCTTCGGGGGTCATGTCTTTGATGTGCGTGGCGATCGACCACTTATGGCCGTAAGGATCCTGCACCTGTCCATAACGATCGCCCCAGAACATGTCGTGGGGGCCCATCACGACGGTCGCGCCGGCGTTCTGCGCTCGTTTGATCGTCGCGTCGCAATCGGTCACGTATTGGTGGATGGTCACGGGCGTCCCGCCGAGGGAAGTCGCCGACGACGACTTGCCGCCGCAATATTCGGGGAAGTCGTCGACGAGGAAGATGAAACTCTTACCGACGCGAAGGGCCGCGTGCATGATCCGGCCGTCGGGCGACGGCATGCGAGTCACCTCTTCGGCCCCGAACGCCTTCTTGTAAAACTCGATCGCCTCTGCGCACGGGCTGCACACCAGGTGCGGTATCAAGTTTTCATGTCCGGGGGGAATCGGTTGAACTGACTTGCTCATGAGAGTCTCCTTGGTCAAACGGTTATCAAAGAAAATGGCAGTGTTGGTCCGAGGCACCGACGGGCATTCCCGTCAAGCATTCTCGTAGGCTCGTTTGAGGGCGTCGATATCGAGCTTCTTCATGGTCATCATGGCCTTCATCGCCCGCCCCGATTTTTGCGGGTCGGGATCGCTCAGCAGCTCGGGCAGCACGGTGGGCACGATCTGCCACGACAGGCCGAATTTGTCCTTCAGCCAGCCGCATTGCACTTCCTGGCCGCCCTGCGAAAGCTTCTGCCAGTAGGCGTCCACTTCTTCCTGAGTCTGGCAGTTCACCACGAACGAGACGGCCTCGGTGAATTTGAAGACGGGACCACCGTTGAGGGCAACCATCGATAGGCCCTGAAGTTCGAAGGCGACCGTCAGCACCGATCCGGCTGGCCCCGGACCGGCTCCGCCGCAGCGGACGGTCTTGACGATACGCGAGTTGGGAAACACGGAAACGTAAAAAGAGGCCGCTTCTTCGGCCTGGTTGTCGAACCACAGAAAGGGCGTGATTGCCTGGACCGCCACAGGGTTCTCCTTCGTCTTTGGGTTCCGGGGATCTCTGCCCCGCTGCCCATTAGTCGAACGGCGCGTCGGCGAATCGACAAGTGGGGCAAAAAAGAATTGGGGAGTCCTCCCTCGCGCTACAAGATTCGCGTAAGGCGATACCGCGCGTTATATTACGGCTCACATCGACGGGATGGCACGACCTGCGCGGAACTTTCCGATGCTCGAAAGACGGAATCCGTTGCGACCGCTGAGCGAGGCAGCGATCATCATCTTGGCCTTCAACGGGCCGATGCTAACTGCGGGATTATCGGCCCAGGAGTCGGTGCCGGCTGCCGATCCCGCGGAGGTTCCCGAAGGCAAGGCCAACCTGCACCGCATGCTGGATGAATCGGCCAGCCGTTACGCGCTTTACGCCAGCAAGGAGCGCGGGGAGCAGCTCAAGCTGCACTGCGTTTTGCGGTGGGCGAACGTGACGCGCGGTTCGGTCGACGGCGCCACCTATATTTGGACCGCAGACGGCCGCCCGATGGCGACGGTTTGCGTTTACCCGTTCGCGGGACGACTATGCGACAATTTTCAATCCCTGGCCGAAGGCCCCGTGACGGCTTGGGTCGACGGAAAGCCCGTCTGGCGGTGTGAGCAACCGGGACTTGAGTATCAACCCATCGCAGATGCCCCGGCTCCCGAAGAATCTGCGGCGGGGCGGCTGAGGCAGATGAAGTCGCTGGCCCAGCGGTTCAACACGACGCTCGTAGGTTGGAAAGCGGACGACTCAGACCGTGAGGTGCTGCGTATGCTGCCCCGGCCGGTGTACCGCTATGAGAATGACCAGGCGAAGGACGGCACCGTTTTCGCCTTCGTCCAGGGGACCGATCCTGAGGCATTCTTGCTGATTGAGGCGCGTCCCGATGCTTCCAACGGAGGCAACGTCTCCTGGCAATTCGCGATGGCAAGGCGCACCTCCGGCGCGCTAGAAACGCACTACGACAGCCGGCTCGTTTGGAAGGCCAAGCGACTCACCGACTACAGCGATCCGAAACAGCCGCATTTCCAAATGGACCGCCCTTTGAGTCTTGTCGAGCCGATCAAGTGAAGCCGACCGGGAAAATCGCGGGTAGCGAAGCCGTTCCCGTTTTCTGAGCACCGGCGCTTGTCTTCGCTTTTGCGCACCGGTTACCCTATTAGGGAATGCCGAAAGCCCGTCGGTGGGGTTTGCTGGCGGCCTGTCTAACTCGAACCGGATGAACGACTAAGAGGGCTCCTCATGCCGATCAGCGTCGCGTGCCCGCAGTGCGCCAAAACGCTTCGCGCGCCGGATACCCACGCCGGCAAGCGCGCCCGCTGTCCGAACTGCAAGGCGGTCGTCTCCGTGCCGCCCGCCGAGGCCCCTGCGGCGGCCGCGGACGACGATACCTACGGGATCTCACAGGAAGAGCTGCCCGTTCGGCCCACGTATGCGCCGCCGCCCGCCGTCGCCCGCTCGCCGGAAGAAGCCTACGCCGAGGCCGTTTCGCGCACGCTGCAAGGTGGCGAAGCCCGGGCAACCGGTGGATTGAGCCCGCGGCGTTCCGAGACACGTGCCGTCCGAGTCCCGGTGCCGGTGGCGGGCGAAAAGAAATCGACCGCTTTGCCCTACCTATTTGTGCTCACGCTCGTGCCGCTGGTTTTCTCTCTTCTCGCGAGCGGCAACGACCTGCCGGAACGTTTGGGCCGCACCATCGAAGCCCACCCGGAGCTGCTGGCGAAACTGGACGGCGGATTGAGCCGCGAAGAGCTGCTGGGCGCCTTGCCGGACGGCCGCATCGAAGGCGCTCACCTCGCTTACGGAAGCTGGCTGCACTGGCTCTACGCCCTGGTTTCCGCGGCCCTGTTCTGCGGGTTAATCGTGGCGCTGTTTGAGAGGGGCGAAGCCCGCCTCGTGAAACTGCTGGCCGTTGGAGCTTTAACCGCGACGGTCGGCATCTTTCTTTTGCTCGCTTTCCAGTGGGTGGCCGCTTGGACGCAGGGCTTCTGGATTCGGGGCCGCAGCGTCGTGGTTATTCTGTTCTACATCGTCAAGTTCATCGGCTTCTCGTACCGCGCGGCCCTCGATCCCGAAAACGGCTTCTTGCTGAGTTTCCTCGGCTTCACGTTGGGCGTGGGGTTATGCGAGGAGTTCACCAAGGCGGCCCCGCTGTTCGTCAAGGTGCACAACGGCGACAACATGAGTTGGCGGGCGGCCTGCGTGCTCGGCCTGGCCAGCGGGGTCGGCTTCGGCGTCGCGGAAGGGATCATGTATTCGGCCGACCATTACAACGGCATGGCGACCTTCGGCATCTACACGGTTCGTTTCATTTCCTGCGTGGGCCTGCACGCGATCTGGACGGCCTCGGTGGCCCTCATGCTCTGGCACAACCAGGAGCTTGCGGCCGGCGACCTGGACTGGGGCGATTGGCTGCTGGGCCTGCTCAAGGTGCAGGGGGTGCCGATGGTGCTGCATGGGCTGTATGACACCCTGCTGAAGCGAGACATGCACCTCCTGGCCCTGCTGACCGCGCTCGCCAGCTTCGCCTGGCTGGCATTTCTCCTTGCCCGCTCCCGGCAGAGCGACCCGGAACCGGAAGCGGCCGGCTTCGCCGTGGCGTGAACCGGCGTTGCCCCGGCGTCCAGCCAGCAGGCTACCCGACGCGCCGTTCCTGCGCTTCCACCGGCAGGTCTCGCCCGTCGCGGGCCGAGCGAGAGAGACGCCTACAGTCTCAAGAATCGGCAGGCGGCTGATTTTAATTCCTTGGCTGCATAGCGAGTTAGGGCATGGCGCGGCCAGAAAACGGGCCTCGCCACCATGCTTGGTACACGGCTTGCATTCCCCGGAAGGCCGCCAGATGGCCGGGGGGCCTACCAGCGAGCAAGGAAGCGATGCCCTACGGACTTTACATCTCGGCCGAAGGCGCCCAGGCCCAAAGTCTGCGCATGGAGGTGATCGCCAACAACCTGGCGAACACCAACACCCCCGGTTTCAAGCGGGAGCAGGCCGTCTTTCAGTCGCGGCTCGCCGAGGCCGTTCAGCGAGGCCTCGTGCCGCCCGGAAGCGGCGCGGTCGACGACATGGGCGGCGGCGTCGACAGCCTGGCCACCGTCACCCTTTTCTCCCCCGGCCCGGTCAAACCGACCGACACGCCCACCGACATGGCCGTCGACGGCGACGGCTTTTTCGTCGTCCGCCGCCAGGGGAAGGATTTTCTCACGCGGGCCGGCAACTTCATGTTCACGCCGGCCGGGACGCTCGTAACCCAAAACGGCGACCCCGTCATCGCAACCGACGGCAACCCCGTGGCCATCGACCCGCAGCGAGGTCCCTGGGACATCACGCCCGACGGGGCGGTCGGTCAGGCTGGCGAAAAAATCTACCTCTCTCTCGTCCGCCCAAAGTCTTACGGCGACCTGGTCAAAACCGAAGGCAACCTCTTCGCGCCTTTGGCGCCGACCGTTCCCGTGCCCGAGACCGATCGGCGAGTTCTGAATCGTTTTCTGGAGCAGTCCGGCGTCGAGTCGGTTTCTGAAATGACGGAGATGATCGAAACGTCCCGCGCTTTCGAGGCCAACGTGAGCATGATTCGCTCGCAAGACTCAATTCTGGGGGAACTTGTCGGCAGAGTTTTGAAGACGGGGTAAACGACCTTAGGTCTTAGGTTTTAGGTCTTCGCTCATAACGCAGGCGGAAATCTAAGACCCAAAACCTAAATCGAATGACACATCGGGACGCAGACGTCTTATGAGTATCCAAGCCCTCCGCACCGGCGCCACCGGCATGCGGGCGATGGAAATGAATCTTGACGTGATCGCGAACAACATCGCGAACGTCAACACCACCGCCTTCAAGCGGTCGCGCGCCAATTTTGAAAACCTGTTCTATCAGTACATCAAGTTGCCCGGTGCCCAGGACGCGTTCAACAACTACGCTCCCACGGGACTGGCGCTCGGCTTGGGGGCGCGCGTGCAGGGCACCCAAATCATGTTCCAGCAGGGGTCGTTCATTACGACGAACAACCAGCTCGACGTGGCGATCGACGGCGACGGTTTTTTCCAGGTGATCGACCCATCCACCAACAACTTTCTCTACACGCGGGCCGGCAACTTTGCCGTCAACTCCAACGGCGTTCTCGTCATCGGCTCATCGAACACGGGTCGCGTCATTCAGCCCCAGATCACGATCCCCATCGACACCACGGGAATTCTGATCAGCGCTGAAGGGAACGTCTCTATCCAGCAGTTCGGGCAGACTCAATTCTCGCAGGTCGGTCAGTTGCAAATGGCCAAGTTCCTCAACGAGGAGGGACTGCTGGCCATGGGCGAGAACCTCTATCAGGAGACCCTTTCGTCGGGCGCGGCCATCTTCGGACAACCCGGCACGAACGGCCTGGGCACCTTGAATCAGAACATGCTCGAATCATCGAACGTCGATCCCACCAACGAGCTGATTGACTTGATCACGACGCAGCGCGCCTTCGAGCTCAACTCGCAGACCGTGCAGGCCGGCGACCAGATGCTCCAACTCATCAACAACTTGCGGAGGTTTTAGTTCCATGATTCCCACCTCAGCAGAAGCGGAGCATATGAAACGCCTGCGGCGCAGCGCGCTTCGCGGCCGGGCGGCTCGGACGTGTTGCCTATTCGCCCTCTTTGCCGTTCTCTTGCTGGGCGCCGCCAGGTTGCCCGTCGCACTGGGCACGCACGAAACCGGAACGACCTTTGTCCAAGGACTCTTCGAGACCACCAACGAGCCGTTCGACGTGGCCATCGACGGCGAGGGCTTCTTCCAGGTGATCGACCCGACCACGAACGATGTTTTGTACACGCGGGTCGGCAAGTTGGCTTTGAGCTCGAACGGCATTCTCGTGAGTGATGGAGCGAATACCCGCCGCGTTATCCAACCGCAGATTTCCATACCGAGCGACGTATCTGGCCTGATCATTACGGCGCACGGTGAAGTCTGGACCCAGCGGCGTGGTCAAACGGAGTTTTTGCAGATAGGGCAGTTGCAAACGGTCCGATTCCGCAACCAGGGAGGACTGCTCGCCGCCGGAGAGAACTTGTACCGGCAGACGCCCTCCTCCGGCGCCCCCGTCGTGGATCGGCCGGGCACGAACGGCCTGGGAACTCTGAATCAGAACATGCTCGAACAGCTCCCGATCCGGCTAGCAAAAGGAGAGCCCCGTCATGAGTAGCCTTCTAAAAGACGCCCGCCGCATGCGGCCAGGTTTTGCGCGGGTGGTCGTATTCCTGGCGATTCTCCTTCTCGGCAGCGCGCACTCCGGCGCAGCCGAAATTCAGGTCCGCAGCGAGTGCGACGCCAGTGGGCTGGTGCGGCTGGGAGACGTCGCCGAGATTCACGCGACGGACCCCGGCGAAGCGGCGAAGTTGAAGGAGATCGAGCTCTTTCCGGCGCCCTCGGTGGGCGGCAAATCGTTCGTGCGAACACGCGAACTGCAGGATCTGCTGGCCTTGCGCGGCATCAACCTCTCGCAGCATCGTTTCACCGGCGCGAGCCAGGTCGAGATCCGCAACGGCACGCGGCCCAGCGCCCCGCTCACTTCGAGCATCACGCGGCGGGCCGCCGAACGGGTCGAGGCTGCCATCGCCGCCCACCTGCGACGGCAAGCCGGCAAAGACACGGACTGGGAGCTGGACTTGCACCTCAACGACGAAGAGGCGCGCGTCATCGCGGCCACGGGCGAATCGCTCTCCGCCGCCGGCGGCCAATCGCCTTGGACCGGCGAGCAGAGTTTCTCGATCACCGTGCCCGGCGAGTCGGGCAAGCAGGTCCTCACGGTGGCCACGAAGGTGGCGGCGGTGCCGCTGGTGGTCGTCGCCAAGCGGGCCATGGTGCCTGGCGACATCGTGCAGGCCACCGACGTCAAACTCGGCCGAGCCAAGACCGGCGACGACGACCTGCCGTGCCGCACTTTGGACGAAGTCGTCGGCAAAGAGACAAGACGGGCGATCGTCGAGGGTCAGGCGGTCAAAGAGGACGACCTTCGCTCTCCCATTCTTGTACGGCGAGGAGATGCCGTGCACGTCTATGCCCGCAGCGCGGGGATTCAAGTCCGTGTCGATGGGCGGGCTCAGGAGGACGGGAGCCGCGGCGACCTGATCGTCGTCGAGTCGATCAACGCCAATCGCGAGCGGTTCATGGCTCGCGTATCGGGCATCCACGAAGTCGAAGTTTTTGCCCAGCCGGCCGCCGCCGAGAGCGCGGCCGGGATGCGAACCGCCGAAACCCCGCTCAGGGCCGCGCGCCCCAGAATGACGGCCGACCGGCGCGCCACCGGCTTCCGGCGACGAGCGGAGACGGCCGCGACATCAACGGCCCTCCCGTCACCAGATCGGCAGCGGCAATGATCGACGTGACGACTGGCTTGACGCTTGCGAGTCAAGCCCCGCATCGGAACAACCAACGATCAAGCAACAAGTGGAGCGGATCATGAAGTTTTTCAAGCGGACGGCCTGTGCGACCGTGGCCTGGTTGGCCTTCGCCCGTGGCGTCGATGCACGTGCGCAAAGCTCGAGCCTTTATGGCTCGCCCGGGGCGCGGCGGCCCTTAACGTTGGAAGCAACGTCGTGGTTCTACATCAAGCCGGAAGAGCCGCCGGAGATTCAACTGAACGACGTGGTGACCATCATCATTGACGAGAAGTCGCAGTACATCAACCAGACCCAGTTCCGCCGGCAGCAGCGCACCAGCATGGACGCCCAACTGGAGAAATGGCTGCAGTTCAAGAACTTCGGGCTGGGACTCGCCCCCATGACCGGCGGCGCGCCGGAAATCGAGGGGCTCTACAACCTGCAAAACCAGGTGCAGGCCAACTTGCGGCAGGCCGACGGCCTGCAACTTCGCGTCGGCGCCGAGGTGGTCGACCTCCGTCCCAACGGCAACCTGGTGCTCGAGGCCCACCGCAAGGTCATGTGGAACAACGAAATCGCCGAGGCGTCGATGTCGGGAATCATCCGCCGCCAGGACGTGCTCCCCAACAACACGGTGCTCAGCGAAGACGTCGCCGAGCTTCAGCTCTACGTCCGCCAGGCGGGTCACATTCGTGATAGCTGGCGCCGCGGCTGGCTCTGGCTCTTCCTCGACCGTCACAAGCCGTTCTAAGAGCCAAGACGAGTGACGGCCTCAAACGAACGGTTCTCTAAGCCTTCGTTGAGGAAATGAACGACCGAGCCGCAGAGCGACGAGAAGGAGAGTGAAGAACATGAAAACGTCTGCTAAAGAACGACCGGGCGACAAGGCGGTCAGGCGTCTCCTCACGATCTGCCTGTGTGCTATCGGCATTTTTTGCCATTCGACGGCCCAGGCGCAGATTCGGCTCAAGAACATCTGCCGCGTCAAGGGGCAGGAAGAAAACACGCTGCACGGCATGGGGCTGGTCGTGGGATTGCGCGGGTCGGGCGACGGCGGCGGATTTCTGCCGGCCATGCGCAGTCTGGCGATGGCGATGGAGCTGATGGGGAGCCAGATCGGCAAGGGAGGCGCGGCTGAACTGAAGGATGCGCGCAACGTCGCCCTGGTCAGCGTGACAGCCACGGTTCCCGCGGCAGGCGCCCGTCAAGGCGACGAAGTCGACTGCATCGTCAGTTCCATCGGAGCGGCCAAGAGCCTGGAGGGGGGCCGCCTCTTCATCACGGCCATGATGGGACCGCAAGCCGAGGGGAATCGCATCTACGCCTTTTCCGAGGGAAGCCTCAACATCGAGGATACAAAGTTTCCCACCACGGCCCGCATTCACCGCGGTTGCCGCCTGGAAGAAGATTTTTTGAACGTCTTCGTCAAGAACAACAAAATCACGCTCATCCTCGACGAGCACCACGCCGATTTTGAGGTCGCGCAAGAAGTGGCCGAGTTGATCAATCGCTACTGGTACAGCACCACGCAGAGGGACGCAGCGCCTGGCCGAGCGCCCGGCAAACTCGTCAGCCTGCAGAGCAGACCGGTGGCCAAGGCGCTCAACCAGCTCTATGTCGAAGTGGAGATTCCCCCCGCCTATCAAAAGGAGCCCGTCGACTTCGTGTCGCAGGTCATGGGCTTGACGATCGCCGAGCCGCAAACGACGGCGCGGGTCGTGATCAACGAAAAGAAGGGAACCATTGTGATCGGGGCCGACGTCGAGATCGGCTCGATCGTCGTGGCCCACAAGAACATCGTCGTGGAGACGGGTGACAACCTGCCGGCGGAGCGCTTTGTGGGGATCGATCCCGGCGAGCTGCAAACGGCCAAACTCAAAGCGCTGGTCGCCGCTCTGAACGCCGTCAAGGTGCCGACCACCGACATGATCCAGATCATCAAAGACATCGAACACAACGGAAAACTTCACGGACAACTGATCGTTGAATAGAGGGTAGGGCGAGACTCGCTTCGCTCGTCCCACCCTACGACTTAGGAAACCCCAAGACCGGAACCCGGAGACTTCTGGTGAACACGATAACGACACCCAACCTCCCGCTGCTGACGCACACGCCCCCACCGCCGCGCCCCGTGTCGCCCAAGCTGCGCGAGGCGTTCGACCAGTTCGTAGGCGAAACGTTCTACGGCCAGATGCTCGGCTCGATGCGCAAGACGGTGGGCAAGCCGGCCTATTTTCACGGCGGCCGCGCCGAAGAGGTTTTTCAGGGACAACTCGACCAGGTGGTCGCCGAGCAGATGGCGAAAGCCAACGCAAATAGTTTCACGGGCCCGATGTTCGAGCTCTTTTCACTCCAACGAGGCTGAAACCGCGATGACGAACGACTACTGGGAGAAGGAGATCGCCGAGCTGCTCAACGAGCTTTCGGCGACGCAAACCGAGTTGCTGGCCCTGTTGGAAGAGAAGCGGCGGCGGTTGGTGTCGCGCGACGCGACCGGGCTGACCGAAATGGCTCCGCGAGAGTCGGCCATTGTGGCCCGGTTGCAGGCCTGTCAGGAGCGTCGGCGCGAGCTGCTCGAGCGCGCCAAAGCACAGCAGCTCCCCAACGACAGCCTTCGCTCGCTGGCCCAGGTTTTACCCGAGCCGGCCCGCCTGGAAATGGCCGGCCAGGTCGAGCAGGCCGCCAGACGGTTTCGCCTTCTGAGCCACCACAGCCTTGCAAACTGGGTCCTCATTCAGCGCAGCTTGCTCCATTTGTCTCAGATGCTCGAGATTATTGCCACGGGAGGCCGCAAAAGTCCGACATATGGAAGGGTCGACCGATTCCGCTCCGGCGGCTCTCTGGTAGACCAGGCAGTCTAGTCAAAAGGTCTTGGGTCTTAGGTCTTAGACTCTGGCGCACTCGTTATAACCGGGAGCCAACGGCGACCGTGGCGCCGGGCCTCGCGCTCGCCGTTGGCTCGCGGTTAACGAAAACGCCGCCCAAGACCTAAGGCCCAAGACCTCGTTATCCATGTCCCTCTTCAGCACTCTCCAGATCGCCTCCAACGCGCTGCAGGCCAACCAGGTCGGCTTGCAGGTTGTCGGGCAAAACATTGCCAACGACAACACGCCCGGCTATAGCCGCGAGGTGGTCAACTACCTCCCCTCGCCGACCCAGCAAATCGGCGCGATCTCGTTGGGGACGGGGGTCGAGGTGCAGGGGGTGGTCCAGGTCGTCGACCAGTATCTGGAGGAGCGCCTGCGCGGGGCCAACAGCGACGTCGCCAACAGCTCGACACAAAGCCAGACCTACAAAAACCTGGAAAGCGTCGTCGGCGCGTTGCAGAGCAACAGCATCGACTCGGCGATGAACACCTTTTTTTCCAGCATCAGCGGCATCCTGAATCAGCCCGAAAGCACGTCGGCCCGCAACCTGGCCGTCCTGCAGGGGCAGACCTTGGCGTCGAACATCGGCAACGTGGCCACGCGGGTAATCCAGGCCCGCAACGACCTGAACAGCCAGGTGGTCGGCCTGACCACGAGCATCAACCAACTGGTGACGCAGATCGCCTCCTTGAACACGCGGATCGTCGCCACCGAGGGGGGCAATTCGCAGGTGAGCCAGGCGGTGGGGCTCCGCGATCAGCGGGCCGAGGACCTGACTCAGTTGTCGAATCTGGTGGGCGTCACCGTGCAACAGCAGGCCGACGGGTCGGACAACGTCTTCGTCGGGGGCGAATACCTCGTTTTCGAGGGGACCGCACGGCAAGTCCAGACCATCTATTCGCAAGACACCAACGGCCTGACCGCGGCCAACGTTTCGGTGGTCGGCGACAACTCTCCTTTGAAGGCGCAGAGCGGCCAACTGGCGGGGCTGCTCGCCTCCCGCGACACGATCCTCGGCGGCTACCTCGACCAGCTCAACCAGTTCGCCGGCACGCTCGCTTTCGAGTTCAACAAGGTCTTTTCGCAGGGCCAGGGTTTGACCGGGTACACCTCGGTCACGAGCACCACTCCGGTGACCTCGGCGACGGCCCCGCTCGACGCCGCGGGCCTGCCCTTCACGCCGGTCAACGGCTCGTTCCAGATCCAGACCTTGAACCAGAAGACCGGCGCCACGTCGACCACCACCATCCAGGTCGATCTGAACGGCCTCGACAAGAACGAGACCTCGCTGAATTCGATCGCCAGCCAGATCAGCGCCGTCAACGGATTGACCGCCTCGGTTTCGCCCAACGGCAACCTCACCATCAGCAGCACCTCGCCGGACGTGCAGTTCTCCTTCGCCAACGACACCAGCGGCGCGCTCGCGGCCCTGGGGGTGAACACGTTCTTCACCGGCTCGCTGGCGACCGACCTCGGCGTCAATTCGGCGCTGGTCGACAATCCGGGCGCCTTCGCCGCCAGCACGCAGGGAATCGGCAGCGACACGTCGAACGCCCAAACGCTGGCCAACTTCATCAATCAGCCCCTGGCCTCCCAGAACGGCCTGTCTGTGGGGCAACTCAACGATCAGATCGTCAGCGACGTCACCCAGGGCTCCGCGGTGGCCCAGTCGATGGCCACCGGCGACAGCACGTTTCAGCAGACTTTGCTCGGCCAGGAAACGGCCACCAGCGGCGTCAGCATCGACCAAGAGGCCACCGAAATGATCCAGCTTCAGACCACCTACCAGGCCTCGGCCAAGTTGATCGCCACCATCAACAGCCTGCTCAACACGCTGATGAACATTCCCTTATGAACATCATTCCGGTTCCCTCCAGCCGCATCAGCGACACCTACGTCCAGCAGGAGCTGCTCCAGCAGTTGCAGCAGCAGCAGCAGGGCCTTTCAAAGCTGCAGCAGCAAATCAGTTCGGGAAGCCAGCTCATCCTTCCCAGCGACAATCCGTCGGCAGCGGTGCAGGCGGTGGGTTTGAAAAGCCTGCTCGCCCAGAACCAGCAGTACGCCACCAACCTGACCACGAATTCCTCCTACTTAAGCGCCTCGGATTCGGCGCTGAACCAGGTCAACACGTTGCTCAACAACGTGCAGAGCATCGCGCTGGGCGCCATCGGCACGACCGCCACCGCGGCCACCCAGCAGTCGGCGGCGGGCCAGGTGCAAAATACGCTTTCCCAGATCCTCAGCCTGGCCAACACGGTCTTCAACGGCCGCTACCTCTTTTCCGGCTCCTCCACGAACATCCAGCCCTACCAGCAGACTCCGCAGGGGGTCGTTTACAACGGCAACAACGCCAGCCTTTCGAGCTACGCCGACACCGGCAACCTCTTTGCCACCAACGTCACGGGCAACAGCGCGTTCGGCGGGTTCTCCAGCGACTTCGGCGGCGTCGACCTGAATCCTGTGCTCACCGCGAACACGCCGCTGTCGCAACTTAACGGCGGCCAGGGGGTGGCGCCGGGAAGCATTCAGATCAGCGACGGAACGAACATCAGCACGATCGACCTCAGCTCGGCGGCCACCGTGGGCGACGCGGCCAAGCTGATCGAAGCGCACCCGCCCGCCGGTCGCACGCTCACGGTTCAGATCACCAACACCGGCCTTTCCGTATCTCTCGACGCGGCTGGCGGCGGCCACCTCACGATCGCCAACGTCGGCGGCGGCAAGACCGCCAGCGAATTGGGCATTGCCGGGTCGGTTTCCGGCACCGGTCCACTCGTCGGGAACGATCTGAATCCGACCCTGACGCCGACCACGCCTCTGGCGAATATTCTGGGCACGAGAGCGTCGGTCAACATCACGTCGGCCGGCATCAACAACGACCTCACGATTCAGGCGGATACCAACGGTCCGCAATACAACGGCGCCAAGGTGGTTTACGTCAACGACGCCTGGTTTCAGGCCGCCGCCGGCATCTCGGCCGGACACGAATTCGCCAACTACAACCAGACCGCCACCCCCGCCGTGGCCTCGCTCAAGCTCAGCGGGCCCAACGCCGACCTGCTCTTGACGGCGACGACGCCGGGAAGCGCTTATAACAACGTCACGGTCAACATCGTCAACGGCGGAGCGATCGGCGACACGGCCTCGGCCAGCTACAACGCCGGCAGCAAAGTTTTGACTTTGACGGTCGACGGAACGGGGCAAACCTCCATCGATACGGCGATCACCGCCATCAACTCCACGGGCGTTTTCACGGCGGCCCGCGACGCTTCGGCCGAGCCCAACACCTCGGGCGGCTTCGTGCTGCCGGCCGACATTCGCAGCAACGTGGGCAACACGTATCTGACCGGAACGGACGCCAACACGCTGGCCGTACACATCCAGAGCGGAGCGAGCACCGCCAACAACGTGATCCAAGCGATCAACAGCACGGGCGCCTTCAACGCCTCGCTCAATCTCAGCGATCTGGGCAACGACGGATCGGGAGCCGTCAGCGACGCGCTCGCCGATCCGGGAGCGACCGGCACGACCTCGGGCGGCAGCGGCGCGGCTTTCGATCAGAATTCGGGACTTCAGATCGTCAACGGCGGGCAGACCTACACGATCAGTTTCGCCGGCGACAAGACGGTCGAGGATTTGCTCAACTCGATCAACGGCTCCGGGGCCTCGGTGTTGGCGACCATCAACCAGGCCGGGACGGGAATCAACATCCAGTCGCGGCTCAGCGGCAGCGATTTCTCGATCGGCGAAAACGGCGGGCAGACCGCCACCCAACTGGGCGTCCGCACGCTCACGACGAGCACCGCCCTGGCGGACCTCAACTACGGCCAGGGAGTGGGGCACGTCAGCGGGGGCGATTTCACGATCACCCGCAACGACGGGGTTACGTTCACGATCGACCTCTCTTCGGCCAAGACGATCGGCGATGTGCTCAATCTCATCAACAACAATGCGACGAACCTGGGCAGCGGAATTCCCGTAACGGCGCAGCTCAACGTCTACGGCAACGGCATCGAGCTGGTCGACGACGACCCTTCCACCACGGGCACGCTTTCCGTCACCGCCATCAACTCCAGCACCGCCGCCAAGGACTTGGGTCTTGTACCGTCCAACTCGGCCACCAGCGGCCCGCCAACCTTAGGAGCCCTGGCCGGAGCTACCGTGGTCGGCGCGGGGGCGAACAACGATCTGACTTTTCAAGCGAAGGAGCCGGGCACGGGCCTCAACGGCGTGACGGTGCAATTCGTCAACACGGGCGCGGCGCCCGGCAGCGAATCGGTCAGCTACAACAGCGGCGCCCAGACGCTCACTTTCGACGTCGGTCCGACCACCACCGCCAACACGATCATCAACGTGCTGGCCAACGATCCCGTGGCGGGCAAGCTCTTCACGGCCAGCCTCACTGCTACCGACGGCGGATCGCCCAACAACGGAACGGGCGTCATCGACACCACGGCCACCGCGACGTTGGCCGGCGGAACGCCGGACACCCTCAGCGGCGCCGATACCAATCCGCAGGAGGTTCCCGGCGTCTTCACCGCGCTGGAACGACTGCAAACGGCACTGCAAAAGAACGACGTCCTGGGCATCCAGCGGGCCATGAATCTGCTCACGACGGGCCAGCAGAACCTGTCATTTGCCCGCGCGGCTCTGGGCGCCAACGAGCAGTCGGTCAGCTCGCTGCAGAGCCAGGTGCAAAACGAGCAGATTCAGTTGCAAGGCGCGTTATCGAACAACGTCGACGTCAACATGGCGCAGGCCATCTCCGATCTCGTAGCGCAGCAGACGGCGTTTCAGGCATCGCTGCAGGTGACCGGGTTGATCAGTAAACTAACCCTGCTCAACTACCTGTGAGCGCTAGGTAGTCGTGTCGCCTCTCCCTTTGGGAGAGCGTTAGGGTGAGGGCGCGTCGTACCCAAGCGCGGCTTAGCAAATGGGAAAACGCCGAAGCGCTCCGGCTTCTCGAGCCGCGATGCGCCACAAAACGGATGCCGCGACGTAGCCGATATGTTGCGTCACTCCCTCTGACCTCGCCCGAAGGGAGAGGGGACTCCGGATTCTTTTTCTGGTTTGAGACGCCGGGTAATGCCGATCTAGCGAATGTGCGCTCCCGGGGGGGAGCGGCACCTGGGGATGATCCCCCGCGATTGATTGCCCATACAAGGAAGCAAGGGCGTAACCATGCAAATCCGCACCACCCGATTCGGTCTGTTGGAGCTGGAGCCCAATGACACGCTTCATTTTCCGGCGGGCGTTGTCGGGCTGGAGGATTGCCGGCGGTGGGTGCTGCTGGCCGACGCGCAAAACAGCGCCCTGGGCTGGTTACAGTCGACGACGCGGCCCGAGGTGGCCCTGGCGGTGGTCAGCCCCCGGCGTTTCGTTCCGCACTACCAGTTCAAAGTTTACCGCAGCGAGCTGGCTTCCCTGGAGCTGGAGGACGTCAAAGACGCCCAGGTCTTGACGATCGTCAGCAAAAACGAGCGTTCTATTACGTTGAATCTCAAGGCCCCGATTGTCATCAACCTCAAACGGCAACTGGGCCGGCAGGTGGTTGCCAACGGGGACCTGCCCCTGCAACACGAACTGGCGAGCTCGCCCGCGACCCTCAAGAAAAGCGCCTAGCCCCTAGAGCCCGGCGTAAAGGAGCCACAGATGCTTGTCTTGTCGAGACAACGCGACGAAAGCATCATGATCGGTGACAATATTGTCATCACCATTGTCGACATCCGAGGCGACAAGGTCCGGCTGGGCATCAATGCTCCGGCGGAGATACCCGTCCATCGCCAGGAGGTTTATGAGGCGATCCAGCGGGAGAATCTTCGAGCCAGCCGCATCGAGCCGAAAGACACCCGCCAGTTGGGCAAATCGAAGGGACCGGCGGCCGAATAGGGCCGGCGAATCGAAGGCCGCTTGAGCAACCAAGCGCCCGGCGAGTATTCGTTTCCAGCCGTCTAACCGTTGCCGCGGTTACCGTCCTCCTGGTCTCCGCCCGCCTCTCTGGTCTATATCGACTTTTCCGCCCCCTCTTTCGAGGTTGCCGGCCTCTGCGTGAATATTTTCTCCAAGGGACGCAAGCCGGACTGCCGATAGTGGCCTTAGACGTGCCCAGCGCCGGCGACTGCCGGCTGTAGGCCGTTCGCCCGAAGCGTTCCGGCGCGGGAAACGTGTGTCCGGCGCCGGACTAGGGGCAAGGGTGACGTAAGAAACACAAGCCGGCGGAGTGATTGTGAGACCTAGCCAATCCACCTCGCAGGCGAGCTGGTTCAGGACGGGCAACGTCGCTGCGTCCAACCGGGATTGGAACTAGCCTCCTACACTAACTGGGGAAGTCAACGATGACCCGTATCAACACAAACCTCATCTCCCTCCAAGCACAGAGCAATCTCTACAATAACGAGAGTTCGCTGCAGACGTCTCTCCAGCGGCTGTCGACGGGCTTGCGGATCAACTCCGGCAAGGACGATCCCAGCGGCCTGATCGCCAGCTCGGTGCTGGGCAGCGAAGTCGTGGCGGTGGGCCAGGCCATCACCAACAGCCAGCGGGCCAATAACATCGTTGCCACGGCCGACGCGGCCCTGGCTCAGGTCGGCACGCTGCTCAACGACATCTCGGGCCTCGTCCAGGCGTCGGCGAATAAAGGCGCGATTTCCTCGGCCGAAATCGCGGCCAACCAGGTCCAGGTCGACAGCGCCATCGAAAGCATCGACCGCATCGGCGCGACCACGGTGTTCGGCGGCGACTCGCTGCTCAACGGCAGCAAGGCCTTCAACGTCGCCGGCAACCTGGGCAGCGTTTTCAGCAGTGCCGCCGACATCAGCGTCACGTCGTTCAATCCGCAGCTCCACAACGCATCGAGCCCCAAGAGCGACGTGACCGTCGACGTGGCCCAAACCGCCACCAAAGGCACGGTCAACGTGGTCGGCTTCTCGGGCACCACGGGTGTGGGCCTCAACCACCTGTCGCTCGGCACCTCCACTCACGCGACCACAACCTTGGCCGGCGCCGCCGCCGGTGGTGCCGTCGCCAACACGCTGAACGGCCTGACGACGGACGGTGCCGGCGCGGCCGTCACCATCGACGTGTCGGCAACCGGCGCAGTGACCGCGGGCCAAACGCTCACGATCACCAATTCGGGTGCGGGCAGCGTGGGAACGATTAACCTTGACCAGAGCATCGCCGCCACGTCGGGCACGCACGCCAACGCCCTCGACCTGGCCGCTCAGATCAACGGCATCACGAAAACCACCGGCGTGGTCGCCACGGTCTCCGGCACGACGGTCACTCTCAAGACCCTGGAGCACGACGGTACGTCCACCATTTCGCTCGGTGGCACGGCCACTAACTTCAACGACGGAGCCACAGGCGTCACCGGCGGCGGCACCGCCGTCGGCACCGCGGACACCGCCGGCATCAACCTGACCACGATCAGCCTGGCGGGCAGCAAGAACGCCAGCAGCCCCGTTTTCGTTACGGTCGACAACGCCGCCGTGAACGCCGACAGCACCGCCTTGGTCACGGCGATCAACGCTCGCAGCGGCCAGACGGGCATCACCGCCAGCCTGGGAACCGACGGCGTGGGGGGCACCGGCCTGGGCGCCAGCGTCATCCTGACCGACACGGCGACGGGCAGTACCTCCGCCGTCACCGCCACGGCCCTGGCCAACGGCGCCACGGGGTCGAACACGACACACACGGCCGACGCCAACTCCCTCAATGCCTCCGAAACCAACGTTGCGGGCAGCACCGGCACGTCGAACACGATCAGTCTGCAGTTGACCGGCGATCTTGGAAGCGCGGTGGTCACCGTCAACAACGACGCAATTTTGAACAATGTGACGGCCCTCGTCGGGGCGATCAACACGGTCACCACTCAGACCGGGATCACCGCCACGGGCAGCGGCGTGGGCGGGAACGTCACGCTGACCAGCCAGAACTACGGCTCGGCGGCGAAGGTGAGCATCCAAGCCATCTCCGCCACCAATTCCGCGGACGTGACCCTGTTCAACTCGGCCAACACGCAGCAATCGACCGCCGGCAAGGACGTGTCGGGCACGGTGACCGACGGCGCGGGCAGCGGCCAGTTCACGGGCACGGGCCCGCAGATCAGCTATTCTGACGGCTCGCTGGCCTTCTCGGCGAACACCAACCCCACGCTGGCGGCCCCGGTCGCCACGAGCACCACGATCAAGGGTTCCGCCCTGTCCGGCTTGACGGCTGCGAGCAACGACCTGGAAAGCGTGCAGCTTACGGTCACTGGATCGCTCGGCACCACGAACGTGAACGTGAACGTCAACGACTTGAAGAACGACAGCCGCGCGCTGGCCGACGCCATCAACGCGGTTTCGACGACTACGGGCGTGCAAGCCAGCACCACGGCCAACGGCGCCGGATCGTACGCCGGCCAGGACGTGGTCCTCACGGCCACAACCGCGGGTTACGGCGGCAAGGTGCAAATCTCCGCCACGGGCGGCTCCGGCACGAACACGGCCGCCAACCAGACGGTCTTCAACACGACCTCGAACTACACGAACAACATCGCGGGCTCAAATGCCCCGGCCAACACCACGGCCTCGTTCGGCGTCACCGGCGGCGCGTTGTTCCAGATCGGCCCGCAAGTCAATTTCGCCAACCAGGTGAACGTCAACATCGTGGCGCTCGACACCAACCTGCTCGGCCGCGACTCCACCACCACGGGCAACCTGAGCCTGCACGACCTGCACACCGGCGGCAGCCAGGTGCTCAGCAGCACCAATCTGGATAGTGCCGCCACGATCATTCAGCAAGCGATCTCGCAGATCGCTACCCTGCGTGGTCAACTCGGCGCCTTGCAGGCCAACGTGCTGCAAAGCAACATCACCAGCCAGCAAACCGCGCTGGAGCAAGTCACCGCGGCCCAAAGCAGCATCCAGGACGCCGACTTTGCGGCGGAAACGGCCAACCTGACACGGGCCCAAGTGCTCGTCCAGGCCGGCACCAGCGTGTTGGCCATCGCCAACCAGCAGCCGCAAAGCGTGCTGGCGCTGTTGCCCCGCGGTTAAACCCTGAATTAGCTGATTTTCCCGGTCGGCCAGACGAGCTCGTCTGGCCGACCGCGTTTACAAAGCATAAGTAGCTCTGACGGTCCTCGATTGAGCAGACGGTTGCGAGGCGACCAACCCCTCCGTCACGGACTACCGGGCTATTTAGATCGAGGACGTTCGCCATGGCTAGCGTCAATACCGCCACATCCGCTCCGACGACCACCGCCGGCAGCTCCAACCCGTTTGTTCCGACCGCCGGTCAAGGGTTGGTGTCGTCGAGCACCGGCCTCGTCAGCGGGCTGCAAACACAGCAGATCATCAACGCGCTGCTCACCTTCGATCAGGAGCCGGTCACCGATCTTAACAACAAAATCACCGCCGAGCAGAATCAGCAAAACGCCTTCTCGACCCTCTCGTCGCAGCTCGCGACCCTGCAAGCCGACGCTCAGCAGTTGTCGAGCCCCAGCGTCCTCGGCTCTCGTTCGGCCACCAGCTCCAACCCGTCGGCAATTGCCGCTTCGGCCAGCCCTAGCGCGCCGTTGGCCAGCTACCTGGTGACGCCGATCGCCCAGGCCCAGACCCAAGAGCTCTTGTCCAACGGCTTCTCCGACACCACCAGCGCACCGGTCGGCCAAGGGACGATCACGGTCAAGCTGGGCGGCTTCGTCCAGCCCTCGACGTCCCTCGCTCAGCTCAACGGCGGGGCCGGCGTGGCCCGCGGCAAAATCAGCATCACCGACCGCAGCGGCGCCTCGGCCACCGTCGATCTCAGTGCCGCCCGCACTATCGACGACGTCGTGAATGACATCAACCAAACGGCCGGCATCCACGTGCAGGCCTCGATCAGCGGAAACTCGCTCGTCCTCACCGACAAGTCGGGTTCGAGCTCCAGCAACCTGCTCGTCCAGGACGTCGCCAACGGCACCACCGCTGCCAACCTGGGCATCGCGGGATCGGTCGCTGCCAACACCCTGACCGGCACGAGCCTGGTCAGCCTGTCGGCAAGCACGCAGCTCAGCTCGTTGAATGACGGCAACGGCGTGGCCACTGCGGGCAGCATTCCCGATTTCACGATCACGGCCAAAAACGGCAGCAGTTTCTCCATTCAGCTCGGTTCGGCCACGACCCTACAGGACGTACTCAACGCCATCAACAACGACAGCCAGAATGCCGGCAAGGTGACCGCGTCCATTTCCGGCACGCACCTGGTGCTGACCGACAATACCGGCGGGTCGGGCACGCTCAGCGTTTCGGCCCTCAACGGCAGCACGGCCGCGAAGGACCTCGGCATCCTGGGGACCGAGCAAGGAGGGGGCGTGCTCACCGGTTCGCAGATCATCTCGGGCCTCGATACGGTGCTGCTGAAGGATCTCAACGGGGGATCGGGCATCACCACACCCGGCAAAATTCAACTCACCGACCGCAGCGGTGCCACGGCAACCGTCGATCTGACGGGTGCCTCGACGCTCAACGACGTGATTAGCGCTATCAACGGCGCGGGCCTGGGGTTGGTCGCTTCGGTCAATGCGGCGGGCGACGGCATCCAGATCAACGACACCACCGGCCGGACGACCTCGAACCTGATCGTGGCCGACGCGGGAGGAGGCACGACGGCGGCCAACCTGCACCTCACCGCCAACACGGCGACCAATAGCGTCAACAGCGGCGACCTCAATCTCCAATACATCAGCGCCAACACGGCGCTCAGCCAGCTCAATGGCGGCGCCGGCATCCAGTCGGGCAGTTTCCAGATCACCGACAGCAACGGGCGCAGCGCGACGGTTAGCCTGACCGGCACAAGCATCAACACGGTGGGCCAACTGATCAACGCCATCAATACGTCGGGCGTCGGCGTGCGGGCCTCGATCAACACCACGGGTGACGGCATCCTGCTGACCGACATCGGGGGTGGCAGCGGGAATCTGCAGGTGACCGACCAGGGAGGAACAACTGCCGCCAGCCTGAAACTGGCAGGCACGGCCGTGGGCGGCCAGATCGACGGCGCCTTCCGCTACAACATCTCCGTGGGGCCAAACGATACGCTCACGACCCTGCAGCAAGAGTTGCTCGACAGCGGCGCCCCGGTCACCAGCAACATCCTCAACGACGGCTCCTCCTCGCAGCCCTACCACATCCTCATCGGCAGCACGCAGTCGGGAGTCGCCGGGCGTCTGCTGGTCGACCCCGGCACCACCGGGCTGTCGCTCTCGACCTTGACACCCGCCAGTGACGCCGTGATTCAGGTTGGTTCGGGCAGCGGCAATAGCCTCCTCTTCACGTCGTCAACCAACACCTTCACGAACATTCTGCCGGGCCTCACCGTCAACGTCACCGGCACCAGCTCGACCCCGGTCTCGGTCACCGTGGGGCAAGACTCCAGCGCCCTGGTGAACGCCATCCAGACCTTCGTGAGCGATTTCAACACGGTCAGCAGCACCATCTCTCAGGACGATGCCTACAACACGAGCACCAATACGGGCAGCGTCCTCTACGCCGATCCCACGATCGAGCAGATCAGCAACACGCTGATGAACGCGATTACCGGCTATGGGGGGACAAGCACCGACAAGACGCGCAGCCTGCTGCAGATGGGGGTGACACTCAAAAATGGCCAGCTCAGCGTCGACACGACCGCGCTGCAGGCGGCCATCGCCGCCGATCCCAGCGGCGTGCAGGATTTTCTTGGCAACGCCACGACGGGCATGGCGACGAAGCTCTCGACGGCGCTACAGAACATCTCCGCGCCGTATATCGGCCTGATCGGCCAGCAGGTTCAGAACCTCACCCAGCAAATCAGCGACCAGCAATCGACGATAACTTTCTTGAACGCCCAGATTGCCGCCAAGACAACTCTGCTGCAGAACCAGTTCGCCAATATGGAAACCGCGCTGGCGTCTCTCCAGTCGCAAGGAAACGTGCTGTCGCAGTTGGCCAATCTGGCGACGGTCAACGCCGGTTACGCCGCGGGCACCACCAGCGGCGGCAGCAGCAGCAAGAGCGGGTAGCCCGCTCCCGCCGCAGGATGGCATTGCAGGCCGAAGTCGTTCGCAAAAGGACCTTGGATCAGCAGGCTCAGATTCGCTTGCGGAGCAAGCGGGCCACGAACATCTAACCAGACATCTCTAGCACGCTCCTATGAACTACCAACGAGCAAGCGACAAATATTTCGAGAACCAGATCTTCACCGCCACGCCCCAACGGCTGCGATTGATGCTGATCGACGGCGCTCTGCACTACGCCCGCAAGGCGGCCGTCCACTGGGAGCAGGGGCGCAACTACGAAGCGGGCGAAGCGATCATCGGATGTCAGCGGATCGTGACTGAGTTGCTCCGTGGGTTGCAGTCCGACCTCGCGCCCGATCTGGTGGCCAACGTGGCGGCCCTCTACAACTTCGTCTTCCGCTCGCTGATCGAGGCGGGACTTAAACGCGATCCGCACAAGCTGGCCGACGCGACGAGAGTGCTGGAAATCGACCGCGAGACCTGGCGGCAGGTGTGCGAGCGGCTCGGCTCGTCGCTGGAAACGGCCGAGCACCCGGCTCCCAAGCGAGCCCCGCACTTCGCCTCGCAGCCCGACGCCATGGCCGGCGGGTTTACGATCGAAGCTTGAATTCAGCGCCGCGCGGCCGCCGCACGAGCCTTCGCTGCGGCGCGCGCGACCTCCTCGACCTCGTCGTCAGCGAGCGCCTCAAGCGCCGGCAAGCTCTTCGCGGTGCCAACCTGCGCAAGAACGCTCACGGCTGCCAGGCGAACGCGAGGATCGTCGTGGCGCAACGAAGGCCGGACGAACGTCTCAACGGACGGCCCGATCGTCGTAAGCCACCCGGCCGCTTGTTCGCCTTGCCGGGCCAGGGCGGCGACGGCCGCTTCGATCACTTCTTGACGCCTGGCCAGGCCAGGGACCCTGCAAATCGCCTGCCAGGCCAAATCGCGGTTGCCCAGGTCGTCGTCGGCCAGCGCAGTGAGGAGAACGGGTAGCGACGCGTCGGTGGCCACTCGCTTGAGCACCAACAGGGCCGCGCGACGGACCCGCCGCTCTTCGTGCTCGACGTAGGGCGCGACGGCCGGTTCGGCCTCCGACCCAAAGGCCACGAGCCCCTCGATGGCCGTCCAATCCTGCTCGGTCAACCGCCGGCAGAGCGTCTCCAGATCGGCGCCGTCGGCCGTCTCCGCGACCGGCAACACCTGGGGACGCGCCAAGCGGCTCCGGTCGGCGACGATGCTAATCAGGCGTTTCTCACGATCGACGGAGCGAACCTCGCCAAGGTCGATTCGCCCGGCGAAAGCCTCCAGATCGTCGATCGGCGCAAGGTGCACGGTGACCGTGTCTCCCGCGCCCGTACCAAAGTAGCTGAGGTTCGGCAGCAACCGCCACAGATGGTCGTACACGTGGTTGAATGCGTCGGCCGGCACGCCAGTAACGACGACTTGAACGACACGCTGGGGACCGTGTTCTTCCAGCATTCGCGGCAGGAGGTCGTCGGGAGTTCCGTTGAAGCCGTGGCGTTGTGGAACAAGAAAACGAACGGTCGGAGGACCGCCCTGCCATATCATCCCCGGACCCGCAGGATCGCCTCGGCCGGAGTCGCCGTCAAATCGCGTGCTTGTAGAATTCGCGCCGGCTGAGGGCGGGTTTTCGCTCGAAGCCGGCGGACTGGCGATGGACTCGTCGCCCGCCGTATCGGCGACGGCCGGCTTCTCGGGTTCGCGGATCTCGGGGGCGGCAGCCTGAGTCGCCGCAGCCGGTTCACCTCCCGCCCGGTCGACCCGCCCCCAGGCCCACGTGCCGCCCAAGGCGAGTGGCAGGATGATCGCCAGCAAGCCGGCGAGCCAGCCGCCGATCACGTCGCCGGTCCTCGGCTGCCCCACGATCCGGCGAATGCGGCACAGCAGAGGTCCTCCAGAGAGCGCCATGGCCAGCCGGGCCGGCGGCCGCAGCTCCTCCAGGCCGGACAGGGCCCGAGCATAGACCAGCGGGTCGCCGCAGACCGCCACCGCCGTTTCGTCGCAGCAATGTTCGCGTTCGGCTCGAATCCGCGCCGATATCCACCAGACGCACGGATGATAGAAGAGAAGGATCTCGACGACAGACTGCGCGGCGTTTACCAGAAAGTCGTGCCTGCGCACATGTGCCAGCTCGTGCGCCAGGATCGACTCGACCTGGGCAACCGGGAGCCCCGTGAGCATCCCGATAGGTAGTAGAATCACCGGTCGGAAGCAACCGATCACGGCCGGCACTTCGATGGCCGCCGATTGCCAGAGCTCGATCGGCCTTTCGATTCCCAGGCGTGCGGCAAGCCGCCGGAACCGTACCTGCCAAGCGTCGTCGAGCGGTGCAACCAAGCGCCGCGTGAGCCGCCAGGCCACCACGTAGCCCCCCAGAACGCGACACGACAAGAGGATCACGCCAATGCTCCAGGCCGCGACGATTGCCAGGAGCAGGTGCTCGGCCCGGGGAGAGAGCCAGGGAGGCGCTGCTGCCGCTGGACCTTCGATGCTGCTTTTGTCCGGTGCCGTACTTTCCATGTCGGCCCTAGGCGGCGACCTCTGCTCCGTGGCATCGCCCGAGAATTCCTCGGGCAGCAGCGAAACGGCGGCCTCCAACGCGGCGGCGGCACTGGCCACGAATGTGGCGCCACCGCGGGGTAGATTGTCGACCGTCCCGATCTCCACCCGATCCGCCCGCACGGCAAAAAAGGTGCAGACGGGCAAGAGCAGCGTGGTGACCAGCGCCAGGCAGCAGGCCAAGTAGCGCACCTGGCCGCGAGCCCGGCGCAGCGCCACCAGCCCTAGCAATAGGGCCAGTCCAACGAGCGCTCCCTGCCACAGCGAATGAACCAGCGCGATTCCCACGCGCTCGGCCAGGGCGACCCAGGGCGAACTCATGACCGGCGCCCCTCCAGTTCGTCGAGCAGGCCGCGAATCTCAGCCAGGTCTTCGGGCGAAGCCTTGCGAGAGGAGAGCGCGTGCATGACCAGGCTGCGCATGGAGCCTCCAAACGCCCGTTCGAGCAACTCGCTGACGAGCTGCTGCTGCGTCCGCCGCTGACTGCTCACCGCCTGATAGCGGTGGGAACGCTGACTCTCGTCGCGGCGCACGAGGCCCTTCTCGTGCATGATCTGCAAGAGCTTAAGCACAGTGGTGTAACCGATCGCACGCTGGGCGCTGAGGACCTCGTGCACCTCGCGGACCGTGCTTGGTCCGCGCTCCCAGAGCACCTGCAAGATGGCCGTTTCGGCGTGAGTGGGCCGGGGCCGGGTCTTTTCGTGCGCCATGAATAGGTCGTCCGGGTAGCGGCCTAGGCTAAGGTCGCGTTCGTGTCGGCGAGCCAACTTCAATATACGAAGCCCTACGTAGATTGCAACTCCTGGTTGCTTGACACCGAGCGACTTTCTTGCCAAATTACGAATATCTTCGTAGATCAAGGCTGTATCCGCACTCCGCTTTTCGGCCGATTCGACAAGGACCACGCCCATGATTCTCGCTGATCGCCCACGCTTGCCGCTTCGTTTGCTCGTCTTCTCATGCCTGGCCTTCGCTCCGCGCGCCGGTTCCCTGCTGGCGGCCGACGAAGAGGTGCGCACCTGGACCGACGTCACGGGCAAGCACAAGATCAAAGCCGCCTTCGTCTCGCTGGAAGACGGAAAGGTGACGCTGGAAAAGGCCGACGGCAGCCAGCTCGAGATCGAATTGGCCAAGCTCTCCAAGGCCGACCAGAAATACGTGGCCGAGGCGATGAAGTCATCCGACGACAACCCGTTTCAGACCAAGGAAAAGAGCCCGTTCGAGACGAAGCCCAGTCCCGGCAAATCCGGGCGCAACAAGAAAGGATCGGCCGGAAAGTCGCCGGCCACGGAACGTCCTTCCGCTGAGCCGCGCGACATCCAGGTCGACTATTCGAGCACCGACACGATCAGTCTGGCGACCACCGACAAATGGGAAGTCGACGTTCCGCCAGCCGTCGAGGGCTTTGGGGGGAGCAAGCCGAAGACCGCCCCCCTGCCGAAGAAGACCAACTTCTTTGAAGGCATCAAAGGGGTGGCCGTGAATCCGGTCGCCGGAAAGGCCGCGGTGAGCTTCGCGTTGGACGAGCCGAAGCCCACCGGAACGACGCGCGTCGTGATCTGCGATCTGGCCACCGGCAAGACGAGCGGCGTCGCCAGCGCGGCGGCGAAAATGGCGCCGCTCGCCCTGCACGACGACGGCAAGCAAATCGTCATGCGCCGCGACGAATGGGGCTTTGACAACCAGGACCGGCTGGAAGTGTGGACCCTCAGCGGGCCGCGCGTCGAGCGCACCGCCGTCTGGACTCCGTACGAGGGGGGCGGACGCGACGTGCTCTGGGGCGAGTTCCTCGACTCAACCCACCTGGCCACGTCGAGCCGGCACGGCAAGGTTGTCATCTGGTCGTTTCCCGAGCTCGAACCGCTTACGACCTTCACGCTGGCCGACGGCGCCGTCCCCGCCTTGAGTCCGGACCGCAAGCGAATCGCCTATTGCGACGGCAAGGAGATCGGCATCTACGACACGGTCCGCGGCGAGGTCATCGCCCAGAAGGCGACGCCGGAAAACTTGCAATGGCCCTCGGTCGCCTTCAGTCCGACGGGCAAGAAACTGGCCTGCGTGGCCTTCGACAAGTTACTTGAGTGGGACACGGCCACCGGGGCGCTGGAACGAACGATCCCCTTGACGGGCATCCACGTTCAAGGGCCGATCGACTTTACCGACGACAACTTTGTGCTGATCAGCGACAAATTCCTGATCGACCTGGAGAACCAGCTCAAGCTGTGGACTTACGAGGTGCCTCACGGAGGCTTAGCCGTCTCCGTGGCGGGCTGGACCTTTTTCGCGCTCAGCGACGGCGAGCAGAAACCGGGTGCGCTGGTGGCCGCCCGGCTCCCCCACCCTGGCGCCCGCAGCCTGCTCAAGAAAGCGCTCACCCAGCCCGACCTGTTTGTGCTGCATGCGGGCACGACCGTGAAACTGAATGTGAACGGCATTCCCGACCCGGCTCAGCGCGAACAGGTGCAGCGATCGCTCGTCGATCGGCTGCAAACCATCGGATGTCAGGCCGGCGACAACGGCACGATCGAGCTGGCGGCGTCGATGGAAGGACCCAAGGATCGGGACGTGAAGTACATGTTCGGCGGCGGTGATTACAAGATGAAGGAGTACACCGGGCGGCTGAAATTCGTCTATCAGGGGCAAACGGCCTGGGAGGCGACGGGCACCAACGTGCCGGGCGTGATTTCGCTGCAGAAGGGCGAAAACGTGGCCGACAAGCTGCGTGCCGCCGAGAAGCCGGATTACGGTTTTTTTGGGCGCGTCGTGCTGCCAAAGTTCTTGCAGAAGCCCGCACAGGGCAAGGGGCCGGGCAACTCGTTGACCTTAGGTCAATCGAACGTGACAACCAGCGGCGTGCAGTGACGGGTTATCCGGCAGCGGGCTGCGTCCGACGCCGGCGTAGAGCACCATACGACATGCCGAGAACGCCCAGGCCGAACAGCGTCAACGTGGCGGGTTCGGGTGTGTTCGCGCCGCCACCTCCCGTCGCAGGGGTGAAACCGGACACGATCCAGTGACCTTGTCCAAAACCCAATGATCCGGGCCCTCCGTTAATCGCGTTGAACTCGTCGCCGACGCTGGTGCCTACCGGGTTGTCAAACGTGATTGAAAGAAACACGTTGCCGAAAAGCATGTCATGGTAGGCGATTGCAGCTAACCCTTGGTTATTGTCATGAAAAACGGGCAATCCGGTCTTCGTGTCGACGAAGGCAGCATTGTCAAATCCGATGCTGCTCCCGGTCGTAATCGAGAGTGGATCGATCCCAGGAAATGAGTACATGATGTCATGAATGTCGCCTTGGCCGAAGGTCCCAGTCTGAGCAATTGCCAGATCCACTTCGAAGCTTGCCGAGGTGGGGATAGAGCCAAGGGCGGAGTCGGTGACCCACGTGTACGTCACCACGGCGGCATGCAATTCGGCGGTGAAACTGCCGAACAGCAGTGCGAGTGCGGCGAAGCTGTAAAGAGCCGACTTCTTCATTGAGAATTCCCTCGTTGCAGGATGCAAAATCGCTTCTGGATGTGGAATCCGGAAGCATGAGACTCTGAGACGAATACCGAAGATGGCGGTCGCAGCGTTGCCGGCGACTCGTTTGTTGCCCCCTGTCAGATAGATCGTTCCGCGTGTGACAGGAGTTTTTGGAGCGCCGAACCTGCGCCGACCTATCCGCAAGACATAGAATCGGCCTCAAACTGGCGGGATTACGGCCCGCCTGACTTTCCGGGCGCGCGGCACGTCGTTTCTGCCAAACGCGATTTTTCCTGAATGTCGGGGCAGAAGGCATCCCTGCCTGCCCGTCGTGCCGTTTGACGACGGTCACAGGTGCGCCCTATCATGCGGCTCCGCGGGGCCCCGCAGAAAGGCTGTTAAATCGGCCCTCGCGCCCCGGTTAATTTGCGGGCGCGATGGACGGCGAGCTCGCGCGTTTGTCGAACGTCCTGCCCTGGCCCTTTTGCCGAACCCGATCTTCGCCGCCATGCCCACCACCAAGCACATCATTCGCGTCGGCCATAGTCCTGACCCGGACGACGCCTTCATGTTCCACGCCCTGGCGAACGACAAGATCGACACGGGCGACTACGAATTCCGGCACGAACTGGTCGACATCGAGACGCTCAACCAGCGGGCTTTCGCCGGCGAGTTGGAGCTGACCGCCCTCAGCCTGCACGCCTACGCCCACCTGACCGACCTCTACGCGCTTTGTCCCTGCGGCGCCAGCATGGGCGATCGTTACGGGCCGATGGTCGTCGCCCGGCAGTCCATGTCGGCCGACGAGCTGCGCGCCGCCACCGTCGCCGTGCCGGGTAAGCTCACGACGGCCTACCTGGCCCTGCGCCTCTACCTGCAAACCGAGTTCGACCACGTCCTGGTTCCCTTCGATCAGATTCTCGACGCGGTTGAAGCGGGCCAATTCCAGGGGCGGAGGGTCGACGCCGGCCTGATCATTCACGAGGGGCAGCTCACCTACGGCGATCGAAACCTGACCCTGCTGGTCGACACGGGACGGTGGTGGCACGACGAGACGGGCCTCCCCCTGCCCCTGGGCGCCAACGGTGTGCGTAAGGATCTCGGCCCCGCCGTGATGCGCGACGTAACGCGGCTCCTGCAAGAGAGCATTCGATACGGCCTGGCGAATCGCCAGGAGGCGCTCGACTACGCCCTGCGGTATGGTCGCGATCTCGACCGGCAGAAGGCCGACCAGTTCGTCGGCATGTACGTCAACGACTGGACGCTCGACTTCGGTCCCCGCGGCCGCCAGGCGGTGCGCGAACTGCTAGCCCGCGGCCACGCCGCCGGCGTGATCCCCAAAGCAGTAGAGCCGGAGTTTGTCGAGGCATAGCCACAACACCCCCTCTCCCTCCGGGAGAGGGCCGGGGTGAGGGCGGCCTGCGTGACAAATCGGTTTGCCACTGTGAACGCGCTCATCGCGGCAATCGCTCTAGCCTAACGGAGTCGCTTGTAGATTGCCGGCCCGGCATCGGGTCGGAGGGGGCGTTGCCGCCCCCGTCCGCCCACACCACCGTACGTACGGTTCCGTATACGGCGGTTCAGTTTGAACACGCCAGACGTTGCGATTCCTCAAGGAGGCTGACGAGACCCAGTTGGCGGAGGTG